>JBBQZF010000043.1:0-16769 GCA_038208015.1 Gemmatimonadales bacterium | reverse complement strand
ATCTGCCGCGTTCGAGTATTTCAGGCGCAAGCACCACCCGGAGACGGGGCTTGTCAGCGACAGCACCTGCGACCGCTCCAACGCAAGCATTGCGGCGTCGGGATTCTCCCTGGCATGTCATGCCGTCGCTGCTCACCGCGGGTACCTTAGTCGGCAGGACGCAGCCCGCCGGGTGCTGATTGCTCTCGAGTTTCTCGAGGGAAGGGGAACCAACGGGTTCCATTACCACTTTCTCGACCCCGCCACGGGCGAGCGAGCGCTCAGGTGCGAAGTGTCAACGATCGATTCGGCAATTCTTTTCGCAGGCGCGCTCGCTGTCGCTGAGTACTTCGATGCGGACGATGATGTCGAGCGCCGCATCCGGAGGCTCGGCACGGCAACATATCTTGCGGCCGACTGGACGTGGGCATCGCCACGTCCGCCGGCGGTATCCCATGGCTGGACGCCCGAAAGGGGATTTCTGCGGTTTGACTGGCGCGGTTATAACGAGGCACTCCTGCTGTATGTTCTCGCCCTCGGATCACCTTCATATCCGGTTCCGGCGGCTGCGTACGACGAATGGCTCACGGCTTACAAGTGGAAGACCATATACGGTCACGAGTTCGTTTATGGGGGGCCGCTCTTCGTGCATCAGACGGCCCATTGCTTCATCGATTTCCGCGGCATCACCGATCCGTACATGCGCCTCCGGGGAATCGATTACTTCGAGAACAGCCGCCGGGCGACCTACGTCCAGAGAGAATACGCAATCCGAAACCCGCGGCGGTTCGCAGGGTATGGAGAGAACTGCTGGGGAGTGAGCGCGAGCACGGGCCCCGGCTGCGATGGATTTCATGGCTACCGCGCGAGGGGAGTCCCGTATGGCCCTGACGATGGCACGATCGCCCCGTGGGCGACTGCTGCATCACTTCCGTTCGCTCCGGAGATAGTGCTGCCGGCACTGGCGTTCATGGACGAATCGATCGGCTCAGACAATGGACATGGACTCGGCGCGTGCTTCAACCGGACCTACGCGATCGGCGCTTCAGGCGCTCACTGGACAGCTGCGGACTCGTTCGGCATCGATCAGGGTCCGGTCGTGATGATGCTCGAGAACTATCGGAGCGACCTGATATGGAGCCTGCTGAGACGCTCTCCGTACGTGAGACGCGGGCTCGAGCGCGCCGGGTTCTCCGGCGGATGGCTTGAGGTAGCTCCGGAGGCATGAGTCTGCGCAGCGCGCTCGTGTTCGTTTCGCTGACGCTGTGGTTGTCGGGCTGCATGGTCTCGCGCACACCGGCGTCGGCTCCGGTCACCAGAGCAGATGCCGCCTACTTTAACCGCCACCAGCTCATGGTGCCGGTAGATGGCGTTGCGCCCCGGGACCTCCGGGACTCCTTCAACGCCCCCCGCAGCGGGGGAAGAATTCACGGGGCGATCGATATCCTCGCCCCCCGCGGAACCCCAGTCGTTGCTGCAATTGACGGACACGTCATGCGGCTGGCGCAGAACTCGGCGGGAGGCATTACTGCCTACCTCATAGATGACAGCCGGAAGTACGTTTACTATTACGCACACATGAATCACTATTCCGACCGGCTGACCGAGGGCCTGAGAGTGAAGCAGGGGTTCGTGATCGGGTATGTCGGAACCAGTGGAAATGCTCCACCGGACACGCCGCACCTTCATTTTCAGGCGATACGAATGGCCGATGGCCAGCGCGACTGGTGGAACGGCACGCCTGTCGACGTTAGAACATTCATGGCAAAACCCGGAAAGGCCAGAAGATGAAGGGAAGCGAGAGAGCTGAGCTGAGGGCGGAAGCTCACCACCTGAGTGCCACGGTCCACGTTGGACAGCACGGCCTCTCTCCGACACTAATCGGCTCCCTCGACGATGCCCTGCGCACCCACGAGCTCGTCAAGGTGAAGCTGGGCAAAACGGTAGACCTGTCGGCGAAGGAAGCAGCAGGCCAGCTCGCGGAGTCGACCGGATCGGAGGTGGTACAGATAATCGGACGGACCGCGAGCTTCTATCGGCAAAACCCCGATCCGAAAAGAAAGAAAGGGGATCTTCCACCCTGGCGACGATAACGGGCGGGTCCCCGCATTATGTTTATATCCGCCGTTCGGTTATCCGTTGAACGCCGCCGTATCACCATGGCACTAGCGTAAGCGAACGACCATTTGCTTGTTCGACACGAGTAAACCATTATTCAGGAATAGAGATGTCTCCACGTCCACGCACAGTTCACGACGACGCGATCCTCGACGCAGCCATCGGCGTTCTAGCCCAGATTGGCGCAGAGAAGATGACGCTCGCCGACGTCGGCTCAGCGGTCGGCCTCTCCGCGGCTACCCTCGTTCAGAGATTCGGGTCTAAGCGCGCGCTGATGCTCGCCCTCCTCCGCCACTTCACCGGCGACGTCGATTCCCGCTTCAATGCCGCGATCGCCAGCCACGAGTCTCCCCTTGACGCTCTCTTCGCTTCAGCGACGAGCAGGCCCGGATCGTTCCACGGCAACATCGGACTCGGCAACCGGCTCTCCTTCTATCTCTCGCAGCTCGACGATCCCGAGTTCCGCGATGTCGCGCTCGAGAATGGGCGCCGGGCTGTCGAGGGCTTCAGGAAGCTTCTCGAGGCAGCGATCGAGGCCGGCGAGCTGACGGTGGGATACACCGATACGGAGCAGCTGGCTGAGACGATCTACTCGATGGTGATGGGCTCGCTCGTTACATGGGCGGTCACCAACGACGGCACCTTTCAGGCAAAGATGCGTCGCGATCTCGACCTTCTGCTGCGACCCTTCCGCCGCGGCCCGCGCAAGGCGGCACCAACGGTGCCCGTGGAAGCGCGGGCGGCGGCCGGACTCTAGTAGCGGCGGTAGGTCATCCTCACACCCTGATCCTCGACGGTCAGGGTGCCTCCGTCCAGATACCCATAGTATCGGCGTCCTCCTCTCTCGTCGAACGTCAGCTCTCCGTTGTAGTAGTCGTAGTAACCGTACGTCGACGTGGCTCTGGTGGTCGAGAAGCCGTTGACAGTCTCCCTGACGATCCCCGCTTCTGTATAAGTCCCGTTCTCCTCGAACGTGAAGTTCGCGTTGAGGACCTCGATCCGATAACCCGGCTCCTGATAAAGCACGGCCGGAATGCGATTTCCATTCACTGCAGTAAGCTCGTAGGTCGAGTTGAGTCTCCCGGCATTCGCAATTGCATCTATGGCGCTGCAGCTCGAGAGAATGGCGACTGCGGCGAGCGTAAAGCTCATCTGCCAGACCTTTCTCATTGTCGTCTCCATGTATGGGCGACCCCGACGCGGAGCCGCCTTCCGTGAAATACCCCCGGCAGTTCCTTTTGTGCTGCTGGCGTGGGAAGGCAAGTCCGCGTATCGTGAGGGACGATGATTGGAGGGGAACCCTGGGAGCTGAAGCAGCCGTCGCGGTGATGCGCCGCAAGGAGAGAGAGCTCCGCCGAGTGTTCCACGATGCCGGAGCGCTCGATCCTTCGACCGCGCGGGCCCTCGCCGACATGGGAATAGAGGAAACCAGGGCATCGCGCCGTCTCGAGCGCCAGGAGGTGGTGCGGGAATCATCTCCTGGGTGTTACTACTTCGACGAGGAAGTCTGGCTCGCAGTGCGTGCCACCCGGATCAGGATGGCGATCATGCTGATCTCGGCAGTCGGATTGACCGCGCTCGTCGGTTTGTATGCCATCGCCGGGAGTCGCTGAGCGCGCAGTTGATATTCAAACTGCCGGGTCTATTTTTCGCATACGAAATCGTCGTACCCTACGAGCCGAACCAATGCCCTACATCATAACCGAAGCCTGCAAGGACACGAAGGACAGAGCCTGTGTCGATGTCTGTCCCGTCGACTGCATATACGAAGGGCCGGAGCAGCTCTACATTCATCCCGACGAATGCATTGACTGCGGTGCGTGCGAGCCAGAGTGCCCCGTTACCGCAATCTTTCCCGAAGAAGACGTCCCCGCGAACCTCAAGGACTACATCGAGCTGAATCGCGAAGTGTTCAAGGGACCAAATCCACCGGGCCGACCCAACCGCTAGCGCCCGGTTTTCGCTGAGCCGGCCGCTCAGCTGCGATTCAGATAATCCTTGACGATGAAGGCGATCACCAGCGCGGCGTACTGAAGGAACGTGCTGATCTCGCTGCGCGACGCCTGCCGCCAGTCGTGGGGCCCGCGCACCGGCTTGTCAGGCTTCACCGGTAACCACCGCGGCGTGCAGTTCTTGTAGTTGAGATACTCGCGCCCGAAGGTCGTCTCGAGAACGCCCTCCTCGTACCTCACTATGAAGCTGTACTCGGCCGCGAATAGAAGGACGGCGAACGGAAGGAACCAGGTGACGCCGGAGATGACGACAAAACCCATCCAGACGAGAAAGTTTCCGTTGTAGAGGGGGTTGCGGCTCCACGAGAATATTCCGTAGGTCACGAGACGGCCGACATTCCGGGAGCGCCGGCGCGTTTCTGTCCCGGCGGCTGCAACCCCGGCGATGCGGAAGAACTCCCCTATCACGACAAGTGTGCCGCCAACCACCCACGACGCGAGCGTCGTGCGGCCCGGCGCGAGGAGCGGTATTGCGAGGAAGAGGACCGGGAACCACGTCCGGTACCTGAAGAGAAAAGCTCCAATTCTCGCGGATGGCTGAAGCTCGGCGGCGCTCAGCCTGATCTTCTCTTCGCGGGAGGTGACCGGGGCGCTCAAGAATCCTCCCACGGTGGAAAGATTGTCCGCCACTCATCGGGGACGGCGATCGGCTTTCCCTCCGGCGATATCGTGACGTAGACCACCTTCGCTTCACATATCACATCGCCTTTCCGGTTACGCGCAACCTGCTTCACCGTGAAGCTCGTATTGCCCTGCGAGACGAGGCCGGTTCTCACGATGAAGTCGTCACCGGGAAGCGCCGGATTGCTGTATGCTATCTCGACGTGCCTGACGACAGCCCACTGCGCCCGCTTTATGTAGTCTTTGAAGGGCATGTGCTTCTCGAGCGCCGCCCATCGCGCGCGCTCGAGAAGTGTCAGCATCACCGCGTGGTTTACATGGCCCGCGGTGTCGCAGTCGCCGGGGTATATGTGGATCGTCAGTTCGTCAGGCATCGTGCGTCGAAAGTTAACCAGAAGAGCACAGGGCCCCCCTGAGAGAGCGCCTCGTCGATCGCCGCGACCCAGGCCTTGGCGCTGTAGGTGTCATCGAGCCGGATTCCGGCGGATTCTTGCAAGATGTCCGCCGCCTGCGAGGCCGCGGGAAGCGGCCGGCCATACGCTCCTCCGTAGACGTGCTGGACGATGCGGAACCTCGAGCCGCTCACGCCGCCGGGATCCTCGCCGGTGATCGAGCTGATGAGCGCGCGAGTCCGCTGCGCCAGGCGAAGTACCGCGTAACGATTGACGAAAACTCGCGGTCCAACCCGGGCGCCGACGACCTCAATGTCGAGCCCGGCGATCTTCAAGCCCACGAGCAGGCCGGCGGCAGTGCCTCCACTTGCCAGCGGCAGTACGATCCTGCCGGGGAGGGGTAGATCCCCCTTCCGGATCTGCGCCGCGAGCTCCAGCGCCGCATTCACGTGACCGAGCACTCCGAGCGGCGTGCTTCCCCCAACTGGAATGAGACGGATTTTCCTAAGTCTCGCGGAGCAGCTGGCGTGCAGCAGGGCAAGCGACGCACTCCTCCCCGGCGGACGCCCGAGCATCTTCGTTACGCGCGCGTTCACGAGCCCCGCAACCGGGTTCATCTCCTGGCGCCACCTGAGTGCCTCGACTCTCACGCCGATGCGTGCAGCGTGCACGGCCGTCGACAGAACGTGGGTCGATCCGGCACCACCCATCGTCACTACCGAATCGCCCTCCGCCAGCCCTCCGAGAAGGAACTCGAGCGAACGCGCCTTGTTGCCCCCGCATACCGGAGCGTTGAGGTCGTCCCGCTTTATCCACACCTCGCCGGAATTCCCGGCATCGACGGACGTCACCGGGGAGGGCAGGTCGCACAGGCGCACTCTCGGTACCTGGCGGAGCGCCGGGAACCGGTCGAAGAGCGGGAACGGGTCTGGCGATTCCGGCATGCCAGGCCCGCCTGAAGCCCGTTGCACCGATGAAGTTTTCAACTAGCTAGATTGGCTGAATGAGTATTTCCGAATCAGAAACTCTTCTCTACATCGACACGCCGAAGCAGGCTGACCTTTTTCTCGACGACATCTCGGGGGTCCGCGAGATAGCGATCGACACGGAGGGAGCGAGCTTCCACCGGTTCATCGACCGAATCTATCTCCTTCAGATAACCACGCGCGACAGGAGCGCGATCCTTGATCCGCTCCCGATCGGGATGCCGCACGGGCTTGGCGCGATACTCGAAGATTCCTCGGTAGAGGTGGTGTTTCACGATGCGGATTACGACCTTCGGCTGCTGCACCAGGATTATGGCTGGAACGTAAACCGGATCTTCGACACGCGCATCGCGGCCCAGCTCCTCGGCATCAAGGCGTTTGGCCTGGCGGCCCTTCTTGAGCAGTTCTTCAATGTGAAGCTCGACAAGAAACACCAGCGAGCCGACTGGTCCCTGAGGCCGCTCCCTCCGGGCATGCTCGACTACGCCGCGCAGGATACGCGATTCCTGCTCGATCTCCGCGACCAGCTCAAGTCGCGTCTCGAGAAACTCGGCAGGCTCGAGTGGGCGGAGGAGGAGTTCGCGCGCCTCGAGGGGACGAAATGGGATGAGGACGATGGCTCCCAGTCGTTCCTGAGGATCAAGGGAGCGCGCGACCTGACGCGGCGCGAGCTTGCCCTGTTGAGGGAGCTTGTGCCGTGGCGTGACTCCGTCGCGCGTGAAGTAGACCGCGCGACTTTTCGGGTGATGGGAAACGAGGTTCTTCTCGAGATAGCGCGAACAGCTCCAAAAACCGTGAAGGATCTTTCCACCCTGAAGGGAATGCCCCGCGGGATTCTGAATCGTGGCGCGTCAGCCATTCTCGGAGCCGTCCAGCGCGGGATCGAAGTGGCCGAGGAGCACCTTCCGCGTTTCCCGCGCGCTGCGAAATGGGAGCGGGAGGATGACTTCGACTCACGTGTGGCAAGGCTGAAATCAGTGCGCGACGCGGCGGCGACGCGGCTGTCGCTGGATCCCGGCGTGCTCTGCTCGCGCGAGAGACTCGAGGCTGTCGTGAGGCGCCGGCCGGAGAAAGCGAAGGATCTCGAGGAAGTGCCCGGCATCAGGCGCTGGCAGATCGCCGAGATGGGAGAGCAGTTCGTGGAGGCACTGAAGTCGTAGCGTGTACCGCACCTGCATCTTCTGCCACTCGTCACTCGGCGGCAACGAGGCGATAGAGAATTTCCCCGTCGGCCGCCGTCTCGCATTCGATTCGAACAAGGGCCGGCTGTGGGCGGTCTGCTCGAAATGCGGGCGGTGGAACCTCACTCCCATGGAACAGCGGTGGGAGGCGATAGAGGAATGCGAGCGGGAGTTCAGGGCAACCCGCAAGCGGACGTCGACCGACGAAATCGGGCTGGGGCGGCTCAGCGAAGGTACCCGCTGGTGGGGATAGCCCCGGCGTTTGCGCTCGCCTTTCCGAGACATGCCGAGGTACGCGCAGCCAGGCGATACATGCTGAAGCGGGCTTCGCTGATTGCCGGACGGCGCATCTGGGACGAGAAGCAAATCGAGATACGCATAGTCTCGTCATCTGATGAACAGGGATGGGCACTGAGATTTTTCGGATTCGTAATGCCGGTGGATATCACTGGACCAGAGGCGCTTCACACCGTCAACAAGATCATGCCGGCCCTGAACGTCATGGGCGGCACGGGCGCGAGCGTGAAGCGCGCGGTGAGCGAAATCGAAGCCTCAGGCGCGCCTGAACTCTACTTCCATCGGGTGATCGAGCATGCGCGCGCGAACCGCATGACGTACACGCCGATCAACGGGTTTCCCTCGGAGATGCGGCTGGCGGTGGAGATGGCGGCGAACGAGGAAACCGAGCGGCGGGCTCTAGTCGAAGGTGAGCTTAAGCAACTCGAGGAAGCGTGGCGCGAGGCCGAGGAGATTGCCGCAATCGCCGACGACATGTTCCTGCCGAAGGAAATAACCGAGTTCATCGAGAAGCACCGGCCGTCCTAGAACCCCAGGTAGGCCCTCACTCGAGGTTCCATCTTCTCCGGCGTCCAGAATGGAGTCCAGACGAGGTTCATCTCGACCGCTTCAACACCCGGAAGGGATTTTATCTCCTCCTCGGCGTTTCCCATTATCTCCGGGCCTGACGGGCAGCCGGGGGATGTGAGGGTCATGTCGACCTTCACCTTTGTGTCTTTCACCTCGATGGCGTAAATCAGGCCCAGATCGAGGATGTTGAGGTTGAGGTCGGGATCCTTGACGCGCCTGAGGGCGAGCTTGACCTGGTCTTCGCTTACCACACCGGGGGGGGCGGCGGTTTCTTCGCCGGTTGCTACGGGCGCTTCCTGCAAGTCGGGATGATCGCTCATCCCTTTAATACTAGTTGGCTCGCGCCGTCCGCGAAGTGGTCGAGGCAGTCTTCTTTGCAGTCGCTTTTTTTGCGGCAGTTTTCTTCGCTGCCGCTTTCTTCGCTGATGCGCTCGCCTTCGAGGACCTGGCGACAACTGCCTTCTTCGACGTTGCGCACGGCGCCCGCACGCTCACCCGCTTACCCTTACTGTTCTTGACCAGCTTCGTGCAGCGAACCGGCTTGGGGTTCGTCCACCCTATCTCCTGGTCTGCGCGGAAAAGCGCTGGCATCGCGAGAACCGGCGTCGGGCCGTCCATCACCGCGAGTACTGCAGCATCCGAGAGGTCTGACCGCACGTCGGCGATGATCTTGGCCGGGCGCTGCGCCTTCGATGCGTGGACGCGATTGGTGAGGAGCACGACGAACATCTGGCGGTCAGGATCAATCCAGATTGACGTGCCCGTGTAGCCCGTGTGGCCGTAGGCCCGCTGGGTGAGATACCTGCCCGAGCCGTAATCACCGTCTGCCGTGTCCCATCCGAGCGCGCGGTGTCCCGCGGTGCGGCGGGTGAAGAGCGAAACGGTCGAATCGCTCATGATCTGTACGCCGTCGTAACTGCCGCCGTTCAGCATCATCTGCGCGAAGATCGAGAGGTCGGCGGCGGTGCTGAACAGGCCGGCGTGCCCGGCGATTCCGCCGAGGGCGTATGCGTTCTCGTCGTGCACCTCGCCGCGAATCGGGTAACCGCGCGGAGGAGTCACTTCGGTCGGAGCGATTCTGTGCCGAAGTGAATCGGCTGGGCGATAGAAAGTGTTCCGCATGCCGAGCGGTGCGAACACGCGTCGCGACAGAAAGACATCGAGTCGCTGTCCGGAAACCGACTCGACGATCATCCCGAGGACATCCGCTCCGAGGTCGGAGTAGACGTAGCCTTCGTTTGGCCGGTACGTGAGCGCGGAGGAAAGCACCATGTCGCGTGCTTCCTGGGGGCTTCTCGCCCTGCGCCAGAGGTCGCGGCCCGCCGGCAGTCCAGAGCGGTGAGTCAGGAGGTCGCGTACGGTGACCTTGTCCTTGAGCCCTCCCGAAAACGCTGGGAGATAGCGGAACACCGGCGCATCAAGGTCAACCTTCTTCTCATCGTAGAGGAGCATTATCGCCGTCGTTGTCCCGACGACCTTGCTCAGCGATGCGACGTCGTAGATAGTGTTGTCGGCTTCGACGTTGCGGTCAGTGGGTGACCAGGAGAGCTTGCCGAATCCCTTCTGCCAGACTGAGGCTCCCTTGCGGCCGACAACCACCGCGGCTCCGGGGTAACCGCCGGCCTTGATGCCGCTCTGCACGACCCGGTCGATTGACTCGAGACGCGATGCGGACATTCCCACAGCATCGGGTGCCTTGGAGGGCAGACCGTCACCTGAACCCAGCGTGAGGGCGGTTACAATTACCTTCAGCACATCTAACTCCTTTCCTACTATATACTGCAACACGGCAGCCAGGTTCCGGGCAACTGGCCTCGAGCCCACGGAAGTGGGCCAACGACAACGACTTGTATGGGAGTGACGACCGGTCCCGGCGATCGTCACGGGTGTCCACTATAACACCGGTTCGGGATTTCGCCACATTTTTTTCAGGCGGCGACACCATTTGTTTGCGGGCGATTCGGGGCGGCTCTGAGCCCTGTCGGCATGCAACCCCCGCCCCCATGGCGGTGACTAACTTGAAGACGGCATGCAGACCGACGAGATAACCCTCCGACGCGCCATGAAAGGCGATGAGGCGGCGATGCGCCAGCTATGGCTGCGCCACTCGCCGCACATCGACGCTGTCGTGCGCAGACTCTGTGGGGACCACGATGTCGCCGCCGATGTAGCACAGGAGGTCTGGATCCAGATATTCCGCGCGCTGCCCGGCTACAGGGGGGAATCCCAGTTCGGGACCTGGGCACACCGGATCGCGGTCAACCGGACATTGAATGCCCTTAGGAAGGTCAAGCGGCTTGCAAAACTGGAAACTGAAATCGAGGACGACAGCGCTTTCGTCGAAGGCGATAGCGACAGGACGTTTCTCGCGGAATCGATAGAAGAAGCGATGAACAAGCTCTCGCCCGGCGCGCGGACCGTGTTCGTGCTCCACGACATCGAGGGCTACACGCACGACGAGATAGGGAAGGAGCTGGGAATCACGTCGGGCGGATCGAAATCGCAACTGTTCAAGGCACGCGCCAAGCTTCGCCGGCTTCTGGCGCACCTCGTAGATGAATCAACTACCGGCACGGGAATGACACATGCAGCCTCTCTCTGAAAACGCACTCGACGACATCGTCGCCCGCGAACGCTCACTCGGCGCTCCACCCCTGACCGACTGGGACTCCCTCTCGGACAGGTTGCGCGCCGAGGGCCTCATTCGGGAATCGATATTCTCCAGGCTTTCGTCGAGCCCGATGCTCAGGATCGCCGCCGGGCTGGCGCTCGCGGTGGGCGGCGCAGCGGCAGGTCGTGCCAGCGCTGGAGCGCCTGTTCTTCCGGCGCCGTCAGTCTCCGCGGTCGCGGTCGCAGAACCGTCACAGGCAACAGCAGGGGCGCCGGCGACTTTGCTCGCCTCGAACGGGGCGATCAACTTCAGCTCGCCGGAACAGGCGTGGGAAGTACTGAACCGCGCGGGTGAGGAATACCAGCAGGCCTCAGAGTATCTCTCGGCGAATAACAGCGAGATCCCGATGCCTGCGTCGACCGACCAGTATCGCACGAGGCTCGCGGCGCTCGACAACGTGATGTCCGAGATGCGTGTCGCACTGAAGCAGGCGCCGCAGGATCCGGTGATCAACCAGTACTACCTCGCGACAGTCGGCGCTCGCGAGGCAACTCTTCGCCAGCTGGGGACGGTGCTCCCGGCGAGCGCGAGAATGAACAGGTTCTAGAGGTGAAGGCAATGCGGTTCATACGTTCGATTGCGATCGGTCTCGTCGTCGTCCTCGTGCTCGCTCCCTCGAAGGGGAAAGCGCAGAACAGGCCGGGCGGATGGGTGGGAATCGTCATGACGACGGGCATCGGCACGAGCACGGGCTCGGGCGGGATGGTGTTCAACGATTATCCGGTCATCGAGTCGATAGATCCCGGTTCGCCGGCGCAGCGAGCCGGCCTTCAGTCGGGCGACATAATCCTTTCGCTCAACTCACAGGATCTGAGAAAGAACCCGATCCCGCTTCAGAGCATCCTCGCGCCCGGCCAGAAGGTCGTGTTCAGGTACAAGCGCGACGACAGGGAGCGAACTCTCACACTCACAGTCGCGGAACGCCCGCTGGGAACGTCGGGACACACAGAGATATCGATCATCGGCCCGGCCCCCTCAGGGCCTGCGGTACGCGGTCAGCGCGAAGTGAGCATTTCCACGCGCACGGGCGCGATAATGACTCCGGCGATCACCCTCGCCCCTGTTATAAGAGGTCCGGGGTCTCCGAGCATCCTGCTTGCCGGCGCTGAGCTGACGCAGCTGAATGATGGCCTGCGCGAGGCGCTGAGAATGAAGGGGTCGGGGGTCTTCGTAGTGAACGTCGCGATGGGTACGCCGGCGGGAGAGGCGGGGCTAAAGAGCGGCGACGTGATAGTTCGCGTGAACAGGAGCTTGCTGGAGACGCCGAGCGAGCTCGCTCATATCATGCGGCTGTCTGCCGAGCCTCTCGTTCGCCTGCAGGTCGTTCGCAACAACAAGCAGCATGCGTTGACGCTGAGGTGGTGACGGGAGATTGACGCGGAGTTCCTGCTACTTAAAAGCGGGAACCCCATGAGTTTGCGCTCTTAGTCGAGCTGTCGACCCTCGGGGACAAGCGATGCGTGAATCGACAGCGCGGCGATAGCACCGTCTGACGCAGCGGCGATAGCGAGCTGCGGGCCCGGCACGATGTCCCCGGCAGCGAAGACGTTCAGCACCGACGTGTGATGCTTGTCGTCGACGACGATGTAACCTTCCTCATCTCTCTCGCACTTGAGCTGCACCCCGAGATCGTCGGCCGGATACTGGCCGATCGCGAAATACAGCCGCTGGCAGTCGAGCTGCATTCCGCCAGCCAGGTCCATGCAGCGAATTTCCCCGTCGTTCGACGTTATCCGGCTGATCTCAGCTTCGAGAACGGGGATGTTCAGCGCTTTCAGCTTGTCCAGGTAGCCCTGGGCCATCTCAGCCGGCTTGCCGTTCGTGCAGATGACTATCTGGTCGGTCCAGGTCGTGAGGTTGAGAGCCATCCCGACGGCCTTCCTTCCTGACCCCACGACGACAGTCTTGCATCCGCGGGTCTCGTAGCCGTCGCAGTCGGGGCAGACGTGCGCAGTCTCGCCGTAGCATTCGCCGAGCCCCGGGATCTGCGGCCACACATCCCTGATGCCGATAGCAAGCAGGAGCCTTCGCGCGGCAATTTTCCCGTTGTTCGCGAGCGTGAGGCTGAATCTCTCCGAATTCAGGTTCTGCACCTCGCTCACCATGTCTTCTATGAGCTCGGCACCAAAACGCCGGGCGTCGTCGCGACCCTTACGCCGCAGCTCAGGCGACCGGATTCCCTGGGATCCGAGTATCCCGTTAATGCCCCTCGTTTCCCAGTTCCGGGGATCACCCGCGTCGATGACGACGACTCTATGGAGGTAGCGGGCGAGCCAGAGCGCCGCGGACAAGCCGGCGGGGCCGCCGCCTACTATCGCGACGTCGTAAACGTCGCCGTTTGTTTTTTCGCCAGGTGACATGGTGCGCGAGGGTGCAAGAAAAAGTCCTTAGGGGGCGGGCCGCCGGTTCCTGGACGACCAGTGGATAGACCTGATTTTCCAGCTGTCGCCGCTCTTTGTGAGGACCATCGATTCAGCACCGGCCGATTTGATCGGGCGGCCGTTGAACTCGCCGGACGTTGTGCTGGTGCCGCTGGTCCACGCCGCGTTCCCGTCAATCCTCACTGTGACGGCGCTTCGCACTGATTTCACAGCTCGCGCAAACGCAATGTCGCCCGCAAGATGGTGAGACCGGTATTCGGCCCTCGTCTCTGTTCCCCCGCTCTCGAGGATTATCGCGTCGCCGGCGAGGAGCGAAAGGGCCCGCGTGCTGTCGCCGGAGGAAAGCGCCGCGTGATACTGATTCACGACCGCGACGACTGCAGCCGAGTCAGGGTCGTGATTCGGAGTTCCTGCCCGGGCGTTGTTGCTGTAGGCAAGGGCTGCCGTGATGGCGATGATGGCTCCCGCGAGCGGGATGAACACGTATGTGGATCTTGTGCTTATCTGCACGTTGTCTGCCTTGGTCTGGACGGTGAAGGTTAAGCGTCCCGAGGCTCTACGACGAGCTTGCCGCGAACCATGTTCATGCCGCAGGCGAACACGAACTCTCCTGCCTTGTCGGGAGTGAACTCGATCGACGTCGACTTGAACGCGGGAAGATCCCGCGCGATGCCGAAGTCTCCGAAAACTACCTGCTCGGTGCATGTCGCGGTCTCATCCCGGTAGAAATCGAGCTTCACCGGCACCCCCTGCTTCACGACTATGACGTCGGGAGAGTAGCCTCCCTTTACGGTCACTTTTATCTCCTGGACACCGCTGTCCGATAGCGAGGCAGCAATGGCTTCCCGCTCGCCGAAGAAGTACCAGACTATGAAGCCGATGAGAGCGGCGGCGCCGACAAGAACGAGGATCTCGGTGGTGTCGATCATGCGGACCTCGCTGGTGACGCCATGGGCGGGCGGAACCGTTTCAGTCTCAGGCTGTTGGTCACCACTGATACGCTCGAGAGCGACATCGCGGCGCTGGCGATCACCGGCGAGAGAAGCCATCCGGTAACCGGATACAGCACCCCGGCAGCGATCGGTATCCCGATCACGTTGTAGATGAATGCCCAGAAAAGATTCTGCTTCACCGTGCGGATCGTCGATCTCGACAATGCGATCGCAGTTACGACGCCGCGAAGATCACCTTTCAAAAGGGTGATGTCCGAAGCTTCTATCGCGACGTCGGTGCCTGTCCCGATGGCGATTCCGACGTCCGCCTGTGCCAGGGCAGGGGCATCGTTGATGCCGTCGCCAACCATTCCCACTCTGGCCTTGCCTTCCTGGAGACGCCGGACTTCATCACTCTTTCCCTCAGGCAGAACCTCGGCGAGAACCCGCGAGATGCCAACACGCTTCGCGACTGCTTCCGCCGCCTGCCTGTTGTCGCCGGTGATCATGACGATCTCGATACCCATCGCCTTGAGTGCAGCGATCGCGTCAGCGGCTTCGGGCTTTATCTGGTCGGCGACTGCGACAACCGCCGCGATCTTCCCATCTGCCGCGACGAACATCGGTGTCTTCCCCTGCGACGCCAGCCCTGCGGCATGATCTTCGGCGGCCGTGACATCGATTCCGCGGTCGCCCATCATGCGGGAGTTGCCGAGCAGGAGCTCTCTGCCGTTGACTGTCGCCTCGAGTCCGCGGCCGGGCACCGCGTTGAAAGCTGATGCCTGGGGGATCTCGAGCCCGCGCGATTCAGCGCCCCGCACTATCGCCTGGCCCAGTGGATGCTCGCTCTGCCGCTCCGCTCCTGCGATCAGGCTGAGCATTTCTTCCTCGCTCGAGCCGTCGAGAACGAGAACATCGGTGAGCTCGGGCTTGCCCTCCGTGATGGTGCCCGTCTTGTCGAGCACGAGCGTGTCTAGCTTGTGCGCAGTCTCCAGGCTCTCGCCACCTTTTATCAGCACGCCATTCTCGGCGCCCCTTCCCGTGCCTACCATGATGGCAGTGGGCGTTGCGAGGCCGAGCGCGCAAGGGCAGGCGATGATCAGGACTGCAACGAAGTTCACGAGAGCCATCGTGAACCTCACGTCGGCCGGCGCGAGGACGAACCATGCAGCGAATGTCGCGACCGCGATGATGAGAACGATCGGCGTGAAGATTCCGCTCACGACGTCGGCCAGCCGCGCGATCGGCGCCTTCGATCCCTGCGCGTCCTGCACCATCCTCACTATCTGCTGGAGCGCTGACTCTCGCCCGACTTTCGTCGCCTCGAACCTGAACGCGCCTGTCTTGTTGAGAGTCGCGCCGAAGACCTCGTCGCCGGCGGACTTGTCGACAGGCATGCTCTCGCCCGTCAGCATCGCTTCGTCGATTGCGGAGGCTCCGTCGCGGATCACGCCATCGACGGGGATTTTCTCGCCGGGGCGCACTTCGATGATGTCGCCGGGGACTACCTGCTCGACTTCAATCTCCTCCGCTTTGCCGTCACGGATGACTCTCGCGGTTTTCGCCTGCATCCTGATGAGGCGCTGGATCGCTTCAGAAGTTCTGCCTTTTGCGCGTGACTCGAGCATCCTGCCGAGCAGGATCAGCGCGATTATAACGGCCGCGGCCTCGAAGTAGACGGGCACCATCGGCTCGGCCCCCATGCTCATTCCCGGCATCGCGTCCGTTGCGGATGTTCCGGCGAAGAAGCGGGGAGCAATCGTTGCCGCTGTCGAATAGACGAAAGCGGCGCCGGTCCCGACAGCGATGAGCGTGTTCATGTCGGCTGCGCGGTGCCGGAGCGCGGCCCATGCTCCACGGTAGAACTGGGCTCCACTGTAGAAGACGACAGGCGTCGTGAGCAGGAGCTGAACCCAGTTCGCGCCGGCGAAGTCGAGTGCCGCGATTCTTCCGTGCGACATCGCCATCACGAGCACAGGAAGCGAGAGCGCTGCCGCGACCCAGAATTTCCTGCGCAGATCGCGGTACTCTGCCATCCGGGTATCGTCTTCGTCTTCGGATTCGGGAGCGATATCGTAGCCGATGTCTCTTACGGTATCGGCCAGCTGCTTCACGCCTGTGGCCGCCGGGTCGTATTCAACTGTTGCGCGCGATGTGGCAAAGTTGACGTTCGCTTTTCGAACGCCTTCGGCCTTGTTGAGGGACTTCTCGATCCTGTTGGCGCACGCGGCGCACGTCATCCCGGTAATGGGGAGATCTATACGCTCGGCCAGGCCGTCAGGCGTCGCGCGGGTGTGTCGGTCTTTAGTGGCGGGGGCGGTCATCTTCCACCCTTGTAGACGAGGTCGATTATCTCATCGTACATCGCGTCGGCCTCGTCGCCGCCGGACCTTATTGCCGCGGTCGCGCAGTGGCGGAGATGGTTGCGCATGAGCTCCTTGCCGACACTTCTCAGCGCTTCGTTGACTGAAGAGATCTGGATCATTATGTCGGCGCAGTAGCGGTCTTCCTCGACCATTTTCTGAAGGCCTCGCACCTGGCCTTCGATCCGGCGCAGGCGCTTGATGTTTCTCTCCTTCCGATCGGGGTCGACGTGAAGGGCCTTGCGAGCGCCTTCGTCACCGGGCCC
>JBBQZF010000042.1:0-16811 GCA_038208015.1 Gemmatimonadales bacterium | reverse complement strand
TGGCGCCCTCCCGATAACCGACGCTATCGGAGTGATGGCGTACGAGATGCTCGCCGGAACTCCGCCGTTCCATGGGCGAACTCCGCATAAGCTTCTCGCCGCCCACATGGGCGAGCGTCCCGATCCGGTCGAGAATGCGCGGGCCGACGTACCTCCGCTGCTTGCCGATATCGTCATGCGGTGCCTGGAGAAGGATCCTGACAACCGGCCCCAGACAGCGATCGAGCTGGTGAAGGTTCTCGAGACGGTTACGAGCGGCGGCGGGTATCCGGCGATGCCGGCAATCCTCCTCGGCGGAAAGCGCAAGCTCTCGACGATCCTCGCCTGGTATGCGGCTGCTGCGGTCGCAGTCGCGATAGTCGCTCGCGCGGCGGTGATCTCGATCGGTCTTCCCGACTGGGTATTCCCCGGAGCGCTGGTCGTCATGGCACTCGGCCTTCCGGTCATCCTGTTCACCGCATTCGTCCACCGGAGTACGCATCACGCACTGACTCAGGCAGCCCTTACCCCGCGCGGATCGCCGACAAAGCAGTCGACGATGACGATGCTCGCCGTCAAGGCAAGCCCATGGGTGAGCTGGAAGAGAACGTTCACCGGCGGCGCAGTTGCGCTCGGCGGATTTGCCACCTTGGTCGCCGCATTCATGATCATGCGCGCGATGGGAATCGGCCCAGTCGGCTCTCTCCTGGCTTCGGGAAAGCTCTCCGCGACAGATCAGCTTCTCATGACCGACTTCCGCGGAGCGGGAGCTGATTCCTCGCTCAGCGCGATAGTGACCGAGGCGATTCGCACTGATCTCGGGCAGTCGTCAGTCGTCAATGTTGTTCCGCCGAGTGCCGTGGCGGAGGCGCTTGTGAGGATGCGACGGGATCGGAATACGCCTGTCGATCTTGCCGTCGCGCGCGAGATAGCCGCGCGGGAGGGAATCAAGGCGATAGTCGACGGTGGCGTGACCCCGCTTGCCGGCGGATATGTCGTTACCGTGCGCCTTGTGGATGCGGCAAGCGGTGATGGGCTTGCATCATTCCGCGAAACCATAGACGGGCCAGGGGAGCTGCTTCCCACTCTCGACAAGCTTTCCCGCAACCTTCGCGGCAGGATCGGCGAGTCGCTGAAGAAGGTTCGCGCGAATCCGCCGCTCGAGCGTGTCACGACGGCATCGCTCGATGCGTTGCGCAAGTATGCTGAGGGCTCGCGTGCCTTTGACGTCGAAGGTGATTATACGAGGGCCGCCGGATTGTTTCGCGAGGCCATCGCTATCGATACTGCGTTCGGAATGGCGTACCGGAAACTCGGTGTCGCGCTGGGCAATGCGGGAATGCCGGCGGCGAGCAGGGATTCCGCCCTCGCGGCCGCGTACAGGCATCGCGCCCGCATGACGGATGTCGAGCGGTACACGACAGTTGGAAGCTATTTTGGCAGTAGCAGGCACGCGAACCGCCAGCTGGCCGTCGAGGCGTACGAAGCCCTGCTCAGGATCGATTCGCTGAATCCGACCGCGATCAACAACCTGGCACTACAGCTTATCGAGCGGCGTGAGTACTCGCGGGCGGAGGCGCTCCTGAGGCGAGCAATAGCGTCGGGAGATGTGCGCGCGACGATGTTTTCCAATCTGGGCAATGCACAGGTTCTTCAGGGCCGGTTTGCCGCGGCCGACTCGACCACGGCGCAGGCGTTTCGAGCGTTCCCGGCGAACGCGCACTTCCGCATATTCGACCTCTTCACACTGACCGCGCAGAAGAAATATGATTCGCTGGAGAAGCGCGCCGCTTACATGGTGGCGAACGATCCGGACCCAGCAAATCGCGCCAATGCCGGTTATTACCTGCGGGAGATCGCCTTGCTGGGCGGCCGCGGGGCGGAGGGTCTCCGCCTGACCGATAATGCGTATGCACTCGATGAGGCAAGGGGGAATCCGATGTCGGCTGTGGTGCGCGCGGTCAACAGTTCGCTTGTCGACGTATGGCACCTGGAGCAGCCGGCACGCGCGGTGCAGACCCTGGACGTTGCCCGTGCCAAGCCGGACGTGCGATCGCGCCCGGCTCACGAGCGGCAGCATCTGGATTTGTCGATCCTCTACTCTCAGGCCGGCCGGCCCGACCGCGCGCGCGCGGTGCTCGTCGAATATCAGTCTGCCATCGTGGCCGATACCGCCCTGGGACGGCGGAATGCGCCGAATTATCGCATGGCGCTCGGCGAGCTTGCCCTGGCGGAGCGGCGGCCCGCCGATGCGGTCAGGGAATTCAGGCTTTCCGATCGTCGGCCAGATGGACCCAGGGATGCGTGTCTCGCATGTTCACTTGAACCGCTTGCGCGAGCATTCGACGCCGCGGGAATGCGGGATTCCGCCATCGTCACATATGAGCGCTATGTCACGACTCCCTCGAGTTTCACATGGCCGGACAGCTATGGCCTTGCGCGCGCGCACCTCAGGCTTGGGGAGCTCTACGAGGCGAAGGGTGACGCAGCGAGAGCTGTAAGGCACTACGAGAGGTTCGTAGAGTTGTGGAAGAATGCGGATCCCCCGCTTCAACCGAAGGTCGCTGCGGCAAGCGCCCGCCTCGCCGCGCTCAGGTGATCCTGGCCAACGCACGCTTTTCTCGACGAGGGCATCGGCGAAATCTATCCGGCACCGCGATTGCGAAACCTTCGCTCGTGATCTCCTCGTAGGGGACGTGATAGTTATCTGAGCCTATATTTCGCTGTACTTGCTTCCGGAACTCCGTCATGACGAGCCCATCCCGCCCGTTTCCCCCTGCTCCGCTGGCCCCCCGGCGAATCATTCCTGAGGGTCACGTACCAGAGCGCTCAGGTGCGACGGTCTGGCTCTCGAACCTCGAGCGCGATGGCGACTGGATTCTGCCGCGGATATACCGCGTTTTCACGTTCATGGGAAACGTCGAGCTCGATCTCACGAGTGCACGAATTGGCGCGGGCGAGTCGCAGATAGAGATAAGCTGCACGCTCGCCAACGTCGAGATAACGGTCCCGCGTGAGATTCGCGTCGACTGCGACTGGGACGGCTTTGCGGGAAACTTCTCGATCGAGCGCGTCGGCGACACGACTCCGCCTGACGATGCTCCGCTGCTCATGGTGACCGGGAGCGTTTATTTCGGGAGCGTAACTGTGAAGATCGTCGGGCCCAAACCGCCAGGCTTGAAGGACAAGCTCCTGGCGACCTGGCGCGACCTCAACTCCTGATCCTGTATGGTAGAGACGTTTCAAATAATTCCCGCCGGCTCGCGGGCGATCTGGGTGGTATTTGCGCTCATCCTGCTGACATTTATCGGCGTCGCTACCCTCCTCTTTGCCACCGGTCGCGGCAGCACGCGGAGCACTTTTGAGATATCTGATGCAGGACTCAGGATACATGGCGATCTCTACGGCCAGCTCATTCGGAAGTCCTCGCTCAAGGGCGGATCCGCCCGCGTGGTGAACCTCGATGTCGATACGGCGCTTGCCCCGAAGCGGCGATCGATGGGCACCGCAGTGCCCGGATACCGGTCAGGCTGGTTCCGGCTGAGGAACGGCCGGGAAGCGCTCGTCTACCTGACAGATCGAACCCAGGCCGTTCATGTTCCAACGACTGCGGGGTTCGACCTGTTGCTGAATCCACAGGATCCCGAGCGGTTCGTCGAGCGGTTGCGAGAGATCGCGCCGCAGGAGTAGTGACGATGTCTGATCTCGCGGAGAGAGTCCGATCAGTAATCGTCAGTTATCCTGGCTGGCCGAAGCCCGGCATTAGGTTCGCCGACCTGTCTCCCGTCTAAACGCGTTGCTGGAATTGTAGCCAGCGGTATTACCGCTGTGTCGTACCGCCTCCAAGCCGCTCCACGAGCTGCGGCAGGTTCTGCGTCGGCTACTTTCGCTTTCGAATGAAGCGGACTCCGGGTATCCCCTCAAAGTCCTCGTCCTGTGTCCAGAGGGTCGCGTCGTTGGCGCGCGCGGTAGCGTAGACGATGCTGTCGGCCAGCGGGAGCTTGTGGGCGAGCCCCTCGACTGCGGCGGAAATCGCGAGATTGGCGTCGAGATTCACGACTCGTCCCTGGCTCATGAAGGCGACCGCCTGAAGCGCGTCGCCTTCACCGCGCTGCCTGGCTATCACCTTGAAAACTTCTGCAAGGCATATCGAGGGGATGACGAGTGAGTCCGTATCCTCGATTGCATCGGCAAACGAGCCCGCGCCCGGTTCGTTAGCGAACCACGCGAGCCATGCGGAAGAGTCGACGACGTTTGACCTGGAGGTCACGCGTCAGACCCGGTCGCCGTCCCTTTTCAGCCGGGTGTCGAGACCTTTGACGAATCCGCGCATCGAGCTCGCCGATTGAACCGGGATGAGCTCCACCCTGTCCTCGAAGGCCACCGCGTGGATCTTTTGGCCAGGCTTGATCCCGAGCCTTTCCCTGATTTCCCGGGGAATCACGACCTGATACTTGGGGCTTACTGTTACCGTGATCATTGATCGATCTCCATTTGGTATGTCAAATGTAGCATTGATCTAGCTGTCGTACAACAGTCGGGACTAACGCAGGGCCTTTAGGACAGGCCGGTCGGCGCCCTGCGATCTGGTCGCGTATTTGCAGATCCGGCCAGCCGGATGCAGCCCGCCGACGCGCGTTTCCACAGCTTATTCGACACAACCCCGGATCTCGTCATCATCATGGACGCCGAGGGGCTTGTTGTCGCCGCGAATCCGTCAGTCAAGCGCATTCTCGGATACGACCCAGGGGAACTTGTCGGCGCGCCGCTCTCGGCAATCATGCCGGAGCGCTACAGGACCGCGCACCACACCGGGTTCAAGCGGTACCTCTCCACTGGAAGTCGAAAATTGGACTGGACGTCCATTCAGCTCCCGGGTCTTGCCGCCGACGGGCGTGAAGTGCCGCTGTCGATCTCGTTCGGGGAGTTCGAAGAAGGGGGCCGCCGATTTTTCACGGGGATTATCAGGGATGTCAGCGTGGAAAAGGCGAGGAGCGATACCCTTACCTTCCTCTCGCAGGTTGGTCCGGCGCTCGCATCCTCGGGTCTCGAATACCAGGCGACGCTTCGAAAACTGGCTGAGCTCGCGGTACCACTTCTCGCTGACTGGAGCGCCGTGGATATCGTGGGGGACGATGGGAAACTGTCGCGACTCGCAGTGGCGCACGCCGACCCCGCCAAGGTGGCCTTTGCAACGGAGATTGAAGCCCGCTATCCCAGCGATCCGGACGCGAAATTTGGCGTACCGCAGGTGGTCCGATCCGGGAAGTCTGAAGTTGTCGCTGATATTCCCGAAGATCTCTTGCGAGGTGTCGCGAAGGACGCGCACCACCTCGAGCTCATCCTCTCGCTTGGATTGCGATCTTATATAGCCGTGCCCATTCGCGCGCACGGGCGCACCTATGGCGCACTCACACTCGTACAGGCGGACTCGGGCCGGAGATTCTCGGAGGAGGACCTGCCCCTGATGGAAGAGCTCGGCCGGCGGGCGGGGCTGGCCGTGCACGATGCGGGACTGTACCGGGATGCTCTCGAGACGAACCAGCTTCTCGAGGAACAGGCGACCGAGCTCGAGCAGCAGACCGAAGAGGCTCAGTCTCTAGCGGAGGAGATGGAGGCCCAGGCCGAGGAACTCATGACGACAGTGGATGAGCTTCGGCGGAAGACAGAGGAGGCCGCCGCGGCGAATGAAGCCAAGTCAGCTTTCCTGGCCAGCATGAGTCATGAGCTGCGAACCCCGCTGAACGCCATTGCCGGCTATGTGGAGCTGCTCTCGCTGGGACTGCGCGGCCCGATTACGGACGACCAGCGTTCCGATCTCGAACGCATTCGTCACTCCCAGCGTCATCTCCTCGGCCTCATCAACGACGTGCTGAACTTCGCCAAGGTCGAGGCGGGACGGCTTGAGTACCGCGTCGCGAAGATGGCGCTCGATATCGTGCTCAAGGACTGCGAGTCGATGGTGCTTCCGCAAATCCACGCGAGTCGGATCAGCTACACACACGAGGAGTGCGGAGAGCCTATATTTGTGTCAGCTGATCGGGACAGAGTGCACCAGATCATTCTCAACCTCTTGGGCAATGCGATGAAGTTCACGCCCGAAGGTGGAAGCATCAGCGCTGCGTGCGATCATACCGACACCGTCGGGCGCGTGCACATCAGAGATACTGGCATCGGCATTGAATCCGACAAGCTCGAGACCATATTTGAGCCCTTCGTTCAGGTCGACCGAAGCCTCAGCAAGCCGGGCCAGGGTGCAGGATTGGGTCTGGCAATCTCCAGGAGTCTGGCGCGCGCGATGGGCGGCGATATCGTCGCTGAGAGCGAGCCGGGAGTGGGGTCCACCTTCATCCTCACACTCCCACGATGGGACGATGACGTGAGGCAGTGACCAGACGACCGGCTCAACGTCTATGGGCGCATTCAGAATCTTTGTTGGAAGATCATGACCCCTTCACCAGGGCGCCGAGAATCACGAACCCGAGAAGCAACGAACCAGCGGCTAGCGATCGCGGGTATCGAGTGGCGTACGGGACGGTCGTTTGTGCGAACCGCTGATGCCATCGCCAGGGAACCACTGCAAGCACCACGGACGATACTGCGAGTATCCAGCCGAAAACACGAAATGCGGAAGCGAAGGCCATCTGCGGAGCGTACGCCAGCAGTGCGATGCCGACCAGAGTCCGCGCTCCGAGCTCGAGGTAATGCACGCTGGCAGAGCTCGCAAATCCTCCGAGAAAGCGCACCGCGCGCTGTGGCGCAACGAACGCTACGGCGGCGAGGCACACCAGGTACAACCCCGCGAGGGCGACGACGACGGCGGCTGACATCAGAATCATAGATCGCTAACCGCTGCCTCGCGGGCGGACGGCAAACCATCCGAGCGGATTAACAATGCGAAACCTCCAAACAGGATCGCCAGCAGGATTATCACGCTCTATTCTGCCGTTCCCAGCAGGATGATCGGTCCTGTCGGAGCCGGGACACCAGCTTCCGGCTCCTCAGTCACAGCGATCGCCTTCAGGTCCTCCGGCTTCATCTCGTACACGGCAGTGAATGTCACCGAGCCATCGGCGCCCGGCTTGAATGTGCCTGCGGGGATCTTCGTATCGGCGGTAACCAGCCACAGCTCATACGCCCGGCCTGGCTGGAGCGCCGGCAACCGGTGCGCGTACATGGTCCACCGATTCGTCGCGCGGTCCCAGAACATTCTCGCCGACGGTGCGCGGATCGCGCTGGAGCTCAGCTCCACCACACTCACATTCGGGCCCGACATCGCCGCAAGCTGATCCTCCTTCTCGCGAACCGCCCGCGTGAGACTGTCCGCCGTCGTTTCCGCCGCGGCAATCCTGCCTCCCATCGTGATTCTCTCCTGATACTCGCTATACCACGCCGTACCGAGTACCGCGACAGCGATCGTCGCTGCGATGGAAAGCGGTTTCCAGAAATTCAGCGTTGGCTTCGCAACGGATTGCCTGCCTGCCCGCTCCACGAGACCGGCCCTTAGCGCAGCGCTCCTCTCCAGTGCCATGCCTCCCGCCGACGGCCCGTCTGGCATACTCGCAGTGATCTCCCGCAACACGTCGAGCTCCTCGCGGCATTCGGGGCACGTCTCGACATGCGCCATCACATTGCGCTCGTCACCCGCGTCAAGCGCGCCGAGGGCGAGCGCGCCGAGCTCGGCGAAAGTTTCGTCGTGCGAGAGCACGCGGCCGGATGTCTCGCTCATGAGTGACTCCGTTCCATTGGCCCCAGCACCTCGCGGAGCTTCTGCATCCCAAGCCGGACTCTCGTTTTCACGGTGCCAAGGGCCTCGCCCGTGGAATCGGCAATCTCGGTTTGTGAGAGACCACCATAGTATGCCATCTCGAGCACCTCGCGCTGCGCCGATGGGAGGAGCTTCAATGCGATGGCAACCTGCCCGGCTCTCGTCTCCTCGTCGAGACGCTCGTCCGCATCCGGGGTGGTTGCAAACATCGCGGATGGAGCTGCCTCCAGTGCCTCCTCTCTTCGCCGCTTCACCGCTTTAAGCCGGTCAAGCGCACGCGACCGCGCGATGTTGATGATCCACGAACGAACCTGGCCCCGCGACGGATCAAATCGCGACGCCTGCTGCCATGCCTGCCAGAAGCAGTCGTCAACGATCTCCTCGGCATCCTCCGCCGAACGCACAATCGAGATCACCGTCGCGTAAACTTGCGTCGCCCATCGGTCGTAGAACCGCCCTAGAGCTGCCGCCTCGCCGGCGGCGAGTTGCTTGACTAGCCGAACGTCATCCAGCGCAACGTGCTGTGAATCATCCATCCGGCCTTGAAGCATCACCAAACCTAGGTCGGTGATGAGCCGGTCGCCAAGGCCAGCTTGACCCGGCCTGGCGTAGTTCCGCGCATGGGGCTGCTCCATTGACTGCTGCATGTGTCACTCCCCAATACGCCACGAAACAGGGAACGGATCCGCAGGCATAAGAACTTTATTTAATAGTATCTTTGTGTTACTAAATTTGCCAGCGCGTCCGGGGCATTTGCCGGCCGCAGGACGCTCGCCGAGATTTAGAAAGTCTGCATACCTGGAGAATCCATGCGAACCCGCTCCCTGCTTTTCCTCCTGTCCATGCTCGTCACCACATCGGCCTCGGCTCAGGACCTCATGGCTGACATGCACCGTGACGTCGGCGCCGCCGAGAAGAAGTTCATCGACCTCGCGCAGGCAATTCCCGAATCCGCATACTCGTGGCGACCGCCCGGAGCGAGATCGATCGGCGAGGTGCTGATGCACATCGCGGCCGACAACTACTTCCTGGTGATCCCGATGGGCAAGGCTGCACCCGAAGCCACAAAGATCACCGCCGATTTCAGCACCACCGGGACTTACGAGAAACGCCAGCTGCCGAAGGCACAGATCATCGCGGAGCTCGAGGCGTCATTCAAGCATCTCCACGAAGGCATGGGACTGATCACCGATTCGAGCCTCGGCGAGACGGTCAAGTTCTTCGGGCAGGACATGACTCGCCGGCAGTTGATGCTCGCCACAGTCACGCACATGCACGAGCACCTTGGCCAGCTCATCGCCTACGCACGAAGCAATAACGTCACGCCCCCCTGGAGCAGGTAGCCCGACAGATCAGCGCGGCCGGAGGATCGTGAAGATGGTGAAAAGCCTGACGGCGATATCGACCGAGGCAATCGCGATCAACCAGTATGCGATATCGGGCAGCGACCTCACGGCCTCGGCCCACGGCAGTCCGACCATCAGGGGAAGTCCCACGAGCAAGGCCAGGGGAAGCAGCAGCTGAGCTGCTTCCCTGGTCACTGCTCGTCGCGGTGCTGCAGGCCGGGTATTCCGGCGACGCCATGCAACGATTCCCTGCCGCACCTGATTTACCGACAGCACCAGGACGACGGCAGTGATGACGAAATACGCGAACTTGAAGCGTGAACCCGGCGCAGGCAGGGGTTCGCCAGCAAGATACGCCCCGATGTTGTCGGCGATGCGATGGCTCGCCGGAGAAAGCGGCAGCGCGCTCGACACGTTCGTGAGCACCGCGACTCCCCAGACCTGTTCCGGGAGCATTACCATTTTGCCGCGGAAATGCGGTACAATGCCACCATGATGGATAACCGTATTGCCACGGCTGTTGCGGCTGATGCGCCAGCCCATCGCGTAGGAGAAACCGTCGCTCGCGACACCCGGCTGATGCAAACGCGCAACACCGTCGGCCGAAAGCACTGACCGCCCGCGAAAACTCCCGCCGCCCAGCTGGGCGATCATGAAATGCCCGAGATCCCCGGCACTGCTGATGATCGCGGCAGTCGGCAGCCGGTCCGCCTCATGGCGCAGCGTGACCGGGCGCGGATACCCGAACCAGTACCGATGACCCTGCGACAAACCTCCGCGCTTCGCCTCCGCCTCGCTTACATATGAATGCTGCATCTCCAGCGGAGCGAACACTTTCATCCGGACGTACTCATCGAACCGCAATCCGCTGACCTTCTCGATGATCGCTCCCAGCACCAGGTAGTTCGGGCTCGAGTACTCGTGGCGCACGCCGGGCGCGCTCCGCAACTCCACTCCCGACAACTCGCCGACATGTGTGGCCAGTGTGAGGGTGTCCCCCGAGCCGCGTGGAGCGAGTGCCGGGATCCCGCCCGTGTGATTCAGCAAGTGACGCACGGTGATCCGCGTTGACGCCGATGAATCAGCGACACGAAACCCCGGCAGGTACCGTTGAACGGGCGCATCGAGTTCGACACGACCTTCTTCCACGAGCTGCATGATCGCGAGCGCCGTAAACGACTTGCTCATCGAACCGAGGATGAACGAGGTCTGTGGGGTGACACTCCGGCCTGCGCCGTCTGTACCGAATCCCCTTGCATGAACAACCTCGGCGCCACGCACTATCACCAGCGCGAGCCCGGGGATTCTCTCTCCGCGCATCTCCTCCGCTATGTACGCGTTCAGGGCGGAAAAGTCGGGTACTCCGGTGGGTAGTTGCTGAGAGCCTGAAACTGAGGTGACCATGAGAACCCCGGCGACGATCAGCGCGCGCCGTATCACCCTATGCGCTCCCCATTCTCTCGAGGGATCGCAGAACCTCCCCGGCCGTCTGCGGACGATCGCCCGGCACCTTCGCGAGGAGCTGCATGACGAGGTTGGCTAGTCCAGCGGGAACCTCCGGGCTCCTCTGCGACAGGTGTGTGGGCTGCTCCGCAATCTGCGCGGCCAGCATCGCCCGGAATCCGCGCCCCTGGAAAGGATGCATCCCCGCGAGCAACTCGTACGCGATCACCCCCATAGCGTAGAGATCGGCGCGCTCGTCAACTTCGGAATCTGCCGCGGCTTGTTCCGGCGACATGTACGCAGGAGTCCCCATGGCCATTCCCGCAACTGTAAGGACGGCGCTGGACGTGCCGATCTTTGACACGTTGAGTGCCTTGGCAATTCCGAAATCAGCGATCAGGGCATCATACTCGGAAAGCAGGATGTTCTCCGGCTTCATGTCGCGGTGGACGATGCCTTTCCTGTGAGCGTACGAAAGAGCGGAGAGCAGGTCTTCCAGAATCTTTGTCACTTCATTGACAGGCAGCTGCGGCGTGCGCCCTAGCCGAGCGCGCAGTGTCTCGCCCTCGACGAACGGCATGCTGTAATAGAGAAGCCCGTCCACTTCGCCAGCCGTGAGCACCGGAACTATGTGAGAGTGCTGAAGCCGTGCGGCAATCTGCATCTCCCTGCGAAAACGACCGGCGCTCACATAGTCGCTCATCTTCGGCGGCAGCACCTTGATGACCACGCTCCTTTCCAGCGCTCCATCGATCGCGACGAAAATGTTGCTCATGCCCGCGCCGCCGATCTCGCGCTCGAGCCGGTAGGTCGTGCCAAAAGCCGCCTGAAGCCGATCGATGAGTGAAGCCGGATTACCCGTAAGCATCTCACTCATATAGTAGCGAGATGCCCGACTGGCACCAGCTTATAGTCGCTGTCCAGTCGTCCGTTTCAACGAAGCCTTGTTGACATCCGACCTCCAGAACCAGGCGCTAGGAGCGGGTTTCCGCCGCGGGGACAAGCAGCATGAGCGAGACAATCACCCCACCGGCTGCGGCAACCAGCAATCCTGGGCCGGGCTGGGCAAGGGTCATCGGATTCCGCCCGAGATCCGCCTGCATCGCCTGCATGCCACCAATCAGCCACGCGGTCATCACCGTCACCGCCGCTCCGGCGAAGCCGAACGAGGCCGGCAGCAGATGAGTCTTCATCGGACGAGCGATGAGTGTGACCCCTGCGAGGAAGCAGATCGCCCCAACCCCGAAAAGAAGTTTCCCGTTGAGCCCGATTATCCCGCGCAGGGGGTGCAGTCCGGCGAGGAGAGTCATCCACGGCAGCACGGCTCCCGCCATGATTCCCGTTCCGCCGAGGAGCAGCGGAAGCCCGGGAAATGCCCGGGCCATGATCGATCGTTTCATATCGAGTTCCAGGTGAGCGTCCGCATCCGGGCACATCATCATGCCCGGATACGGACGCAGGTTGTCAGGGACGTACGCTGAAGAAGAGGAACAGATTGCTTGGGATGTCGCCGGTGATTGCATCCGGGCGCGACGCCTGCAGCTCGCGAACAGTCGCCAGGTCCTTTGCTTCCGCGATCTGGCTCCAGACGGCCGGGTCGAAAACGCCGACTACTTCGATCTCCCACCATCCGCCGCTCTTCACGTCAACGATGTGGCTGTGCGGCGGGAGGGGAATCTCTTCCGCGCCCGCGCCGAAAACGCGCGATGCATCGAGAGTGGACGGGTGGTTGATGCAGCTTCCCGCGACAGGGCACTGAAGATTGCCCGGATCGAATCCAATTGGAGTCATCACGTACAGCACGGGGATGTTGCCGCCCCGCGGGGCCGTCTCAGGCTCGGCGCCGATCTCACATCCGCTCTCCGCGTCACTCGACGGCGCCTCCCTGCAGAAGAACTCCTTGTTGTAGAAGAACTGGACGGTCTTCCCCTTGAGCCACCCACCGGTGAACCCGAACTCGGCGTCACCTTGGGCGTTGTGACCGGCGGCGACGTGTGGATCGTCGACGAGAGCGGTCGGCATTGATTCGTCCGCGCATGCGGCCATCGTCAGGACCACGGCGATCGTGGCGGCAACTTTGTGAATTCCAGCGAGCATCCCTTCCTCCCTGTTTGTGATAATTGGGTGTTGACTGCCCCAACTACGACAGGTGGAAAGAATTGGATCTCTTTTATTCCTTTCAGCGAATCAGGCGGAACTCCGGGTGTAAAACTGCATGTGTCATTTCCCCTGCAACTTCTCCAGACGAAGCAGGTGCGTGTCGGATCAGGACTATTGAGGTTACTGCGCAGGATCGAACACGCGCTTTGACATGTGCATCACCACCAGAACATTCCCATCGACCACTTCGGCGATCTTGAGGTTCCCGGCTACTGAGCTCAGCATGTTAGCTTCATGCCGGGTTTCACGAGATTGTTCGAAGCTTCTCTCGTGTGCGCTTCGATGACGGCGCCATCCGGGACACGCAGAACGGGTGGGATCGTGCGGCTGAACGCGAAGTGTACGCGACGACCGCGGCTTTCACGGGAGCGCGATTCTGTTCAGTGTGCCTGTCTGCGTGTTGTATTTCGCGCGAAGCACCCAATTGTACGTCGTCCCTGACTTCGAGAGGCCGAAGAAGTCGAAGTCGCCAAATCGCCGGTCCCCGGCTGCGTTGAGGGCGGTCCATCCGCTGGCACCATAAAACCCGTCGGCCGCTGTGACGAATGCCTTCTTGAGAGCTGCGAACTGGCCGCGTCCACCGGCGGCCAGGTATGCCTGCGCGGTGATCCATACTGCGTCGTAAACTGCGAGCGCGAATGCATCCGGCTGCGCGCCCGCACGAGTTGCGATTCGGGAGGCGACTGGCTGCCACCGGGCGGATGCTCCCTGGTCGACGCCGGGAATTGGCGACCAGAACTTCACCTTCTCCGCGAATGCGGCGGCTGTCGCATCAGTACGCAGCGGCTCCGTGACGGCCGTGCCGTCGGTGCCATACCAGCGAACTGATGAAAGAACGGGGTCAGCGGCTGCAAGCTTGAAGATGTCGACTACTTCGTCGAATCCTGCGTGCGCGACAGCGACGGTTTCAGTTCCACCAGTCTCGGCGATCGCTGCCTGAACCTGGGTCTTTAGTGTGGCGAGAATTGACGCGAAGTCCGCCTGGTTCGCCGCGTACTGAACACCAGGTTTGACCGATCCGGTGGACGAGAAGAGAGCGCGCGTTGCAGTCTGGAGCCCGACGTTGCCCGGATCGTTTCGCCAAAGGGGAATGATGACTTTCATCGCGTCGGCTTTCATCAGGCCAGCGAGCGCGACCGCCTCGAGCGTGTCCGACGGCGTGAACCTGAAGATGTTGTCGCCGGCAATAGCGAGAGTTCCAGCGGTGCTCGACTGGCTCGCGAGCAGCATGGCATTGCCATCGACATACGATTTCATCGCGGCGACCTCGGCGCTCGACTGCGGTCCGATGACCACCTCGACTCCCGCGGCCTTGAGCTCCGCGACCTGCGCAAGCGCAAGTGCGGGATCCAGCTTCGTGTCCTTGATCGACGACGTGAACCGGATACCGCTGCCACCGTCAGCGAGGTACTGGTTCACGTCTTCGATCCCGACTTCCATCGCGGCTTTGCTGACGACACCGAGTGACGACCAGTTGCCGGTCAGCGAAAACAGCCCGCCAATGACGATCTCCTCATTGTTCGACGGTCCCGATGAGTCGTTCTCGCAGGCAGTAACGGCAAGCGTCGACACGACGATCGCCGCGAGGAAGGAAGTGCGTAAAGATCGTGCGAGCTGCATTTTCATTTTATTCGATCAAGGTGTGATGAGGAGACTGAACCGCGATCATTAGTTTGCTGTCCTCTCACTGACGGCTCCTCCAAAATCCGAAACGTTCCGAATAACCGCTAGGGCTTGCCCGTTCCGGCGTGCTCCGGGTCGGGAGCGGTGGTGGAGCGCGGGGCGCTGAAGCGGGTCTTGCGTTCCTGTATATACACGCGCATATTACCCTTTGTGCGCTTCACCTGGGATTCGCGCAAGAGTCCCCGTAACCTTGCGGAACGCGGTTTTGATTTCGCGTTCGCTGCGGCGATCTTCATGGGCCCAACGGTTGAACGCATTGATGACCGACGAGAATATGGTGAGGCCCGCAGGGTGGCTATTGGCCGGATAGCGGGAATCTTCTTGACGGTGGTTTATACAGATCGCATGGCAAGCGACGGCTTGCCAGAACGCCGTATCATTTCAGCCCGTGTGAGCAAACGCCGTGAGCGAAAAATCCACAAAGAAGCGTATCCCGAAATCTGAGTCCCGAACGCCGGGTAGATCGAATCTTGCCAGGCTTCGTCGTATGACTGACGCGGAGATCGAGCGCACCGCGCCGCCTGAGTTGGCAAATCTCCCCAAGGATTTCTGGAAGTCCGCGGAACTTGTTCCAGCAGTCCTGAAGGAGCCTATCTCGCTCAGAGTCGACGTGGACGTGCTCGATTGGTTTCGCGCTCAAGGTCCGCGTTATCAATCCCGGATGAACGCGGTGTTGCGGACGTACATGCGGGCGACAGCTCGATCAACCAGAAAACACCGAGCATCGTCGCGCGACGCGGGCTAAAATACGCTTATGCTGACAAACGATTTAGGGTTGCTCGCTGCGCCCGCATTGTATGATTCGCTCCCGGCATAGCTAAAGGCGTTTATGCGGCGCAGGCCTGAACACCGCGTCATGCGGACCGCTGGCGCGCCGCGCTGGGATCGGAGCACGACGACGACGCGCTTCCCGCCTCACGCCACCCATGCCTGACGTGCGAGATCGATGACACTGACAACGCTGCTCCTCTTCATCGCGGGTGGCGCGCTCCTGATCGGGGGCGCCGAGCTTCTGGTGCGTGGCGCCTCGCGCATGGCGATCGCCGCCGGGATCTCGCCACTCGTCGTCGGGTTGACCGTGGTAGCGTTCGGCACCAGCTCGCCGGAGCTGGCCGTGACGGTCAGCTCCGTGATCGCGGGCGAGCCCGACGTGGCCGTGGGCAACGTGGTGGGGAGCAACATCTTCAACGTGCTCTTCGTCCTCGGGATCGCCGCGCTCGTGGCGCCGCTCGTCGTCGCGCAGCAGCTCGTCAGGCTCGACGTCCCCGTGATGATCGGCGCCTCGGTACTCGCGCTCCTGCTCGCGCTGGACGGCTCCGTCGGCCGCCTGGACGGGCTGCTGTTGTTCGCCGGCGCGATCGGCTACACCATCTTCCTGATCCGCCAGAGCCGCCGCGAGTCGGCCGGCGTCAGGCAGGAGTACGATGAGGCGTTCGGCGGCGAGGCGCCGAAGCGGGCGTCGCCGCTGGTGAACATCGGGCTGATGCTGATCGGCCTCGCGATGCTGGTGTTCGGCGCCCGCTGGCTGGTGGACGCCGCCGTCACCACGGCGACCGCGCTCGGCGTGAGCGAGCTGGTCATCGGGCTCACCGTGGTCGCGGCCGGCACGTCGCTCCCCGAGGTCGCGACCTCGGTGCTCGCGACGATTCGCGGCGAGCGCGACATCGCCGTTGGCAACGTAGTGGGGAGCTGCATCTTCAACCTGCTCGCCGTGCTCGGCCTGGGCAGCATCGTCGCGCCGAACGGCGTGCCGGTCTCGCCCGGTGCACTGAGCTTCGACATTCCCGTGATGGTCGCCGTTGCCGTCGCGACGCTGCCGATCTTCTTCACCGGATACCTGATCGCCCGGTGGGAAGGCGCCGTCTTCCTCGGCTACTACCTGGCCTACACCACGTATCTCGTCCTGGACGCGGCCGGGCACGCGACCGCGGCGTCGCTAGGCACGGCGATGATCTGGTTCGTGCTGCCGCTCACCGCGCTCACGCTCGCGGTGGTCTCGGTCAGGGCGGTGCGGGGCCGGCGCACGGTTGATCGCGCCGGCTGATCACCAACTCCTCCACCGCAGCATCGACGACGTTGAACCTGAAGCGGAGCGATGGATCATGCCGGACGGCGAACGCTTCATCCTTCTCATCGCCGCAATCTCGCCCCTTGAGTTGTGGTCGACGGCTCGTCCAAGATCAGTGGCACGCAGGTTAAAGGACCTGACTTTTGCAGCCGCCGCATCTATTGCTGGCGATCTCTGCGATCCACTCAGAACAGTGTCGCAAGGACGAGGGGGACCTGGCGTTGGTCATGTTCAGCTATGGCATTCAGGCTGAAATCGGCACGCGTGTTCTCGATCAGGTCGGCCGGGGCACCGCCATTCTCGAGCGGCGCGGTCAGCGATGGGTCGTGCGGCACACCCGGACCAGCAGTCGCGGCGGCGCCCA
>JBBQZF010000041.1:0-17222 GCA_038208015.1 Gemmatimonadales bacterium | reverse complement strand
AATAGATCCAGCCGTCGTGCCAGACGCCCCCGCCGCCGGTACCGGCGCCCGGGCGTGCCACGGTGTTCGGCGGCCCCCCCATCACCGGCACGACCTTCAACTCGAAATTGTTTCCGGCCGAAAACGCCACGCGGTTGCCGTCCGGCGAGAAGAACGGATTGGCCGCGCCAGCCGTGCCCGCAAGCGGGGTCGCATCGAGCCGGTCCCGCTCCCGCACCCAGAGCTGTTCGCCCCCTTCACCAGGTCCGACATAGACGAACCGCCTGCCGTCCGGCGATATCGCGATGTTGACGCCCAGCAGTCCCTCACGGATCGCCTGTTCGGCGGGGATCCCCATGCTGTAGCGGCTCACGGGCGCCGCCGGCACCGGGCGCAGCAGCACGGACCCGGCAATGCCGGCCAATGCGATGACTGCCACAGCGAGCACGCCGATGACGGCGCGCGCCCGCTTCGCCTGCTGCGGTGTTCCCAGCGCCAGCAGTCCCGCTGCTGTCGGGCGGGGTCCATACGACGGGTTGTTTAATGCGGCCGCGAAGTCCGCCGCACTTGCGAACCGATCGGCGGGCAGCTTCTCGAGTGCTTTTGCCACCGCCGCCGCCACGTTCGGCGGCACCGACTTGCGCAGCGTTGTCACTGCCTGCGGCGTCTCGGTGATGATCTTCATGATGATCTGCTGCGCCGAGTTGCCCATGTGCGGCGGCTCGCCTGTCAGCATCTCGAAGAGTACGGACGCGAGTGAGTAGATGTCCGCGCGTGCGGAGATCTCCTTCTCAGCTGTTGCCTGCTCGGGCGACATGTAGTGTGGCGTGCCGAGACTGAGTCCCGTCTCCGTCATGCGCCCGCCAGCGGCCGCTGAAAGCGCGAGCGCGATGCCGAAGTCCGCCACCATCGGGCGCCCGTTCGCGAGCAGAATGTTCTCAGGCTTGATGTCGCGATGAATGACGCCGTGCGCATGCGCATAGTGGAGCGCGTCCGCCACATCGCATGCAATGCGGATCGCATCATCCACTCCGAACTGCGTCTCGCGGTCCAGCTTGCTGCGCAGGGTCTCGCCGTCGATGAACGGCATCACATAGAACAGAAACCCTTCAGCCTCGCCGGAATCGAACAGCGGCAGGATGTGCGGGTGCTGCAGTGCCGCCGTCGTGGTGATCTCCTGCACGAAGCGGTCACCGCCTATGACGGCCGCGAGTTCCGGCTTAAGTACTTTGAGTGCGACGTGGCGCTTGTGCTTCAGGTCCTCGGCCAGATACACCGTGGCCATGCCGCCCATGCCGAGCTCGCGCTCGATGCGGTAGCGATCGGCGAGCGCGGCGGTCAATCGGTCGATCTGTAAACTCATCGTGCACCATCCAATCTCGTGCGGATTTCATCCAGCCAGTTCAAAGCGACCTGGATGTCGAGGCGTGTTCCGGCCACCGGCCGCAGCATCAGGAACCTGCCGTCCTGTGCGACGTCATAGCTCTGATCGCCCGACCGGTCGCGAAATATCAGCCCGCGGAACAACAGGCGGGGCGCGGTGCGTTCCATCTCGCCATTCTTTTCCACGAACGACACAGCCATCACTGCATCGCGATGCCGGTAGAAGAGCTCGCGCCCATCGCGAGACCAGGCGGGCTCGAAGCCACCTTCCGTCGACACCATGTAATTTGCGTCCAATGCGGGCCATGGACGCACATGGACTTCTTCGCGCCCGCTCTCCCTGGACTGGTAGGCGATCCACTTCCCATCTGGCGAGAAACGGGCGCCACGTTGCCCGCCGGGGAGCCGCAGCCGTTTGATCTCACGCGTCTGTGGAGAGATGAAACGAATGTCTTCATCGATCTCACGGGTGCTGCTCCCGGAGTCCACGCTGACACCGTAATACGCGAGCCACTCCCCATCGGGAGAGATCGACGTAGGCCACGCATCACCCGTTTTCAGGGCGAGGATCGTGTCGGGCGCACGGCTGCCGTCGGCGCGTTCTACGGACAGCCCGCCCTGTGGACGGTTACCGGTGGACGCGTACACGTACTTGTCATCGGTGGACCAGACCGGCTCGGTCCGGCCCTTGAGCGGAGTGGCCGTCCCCCGCTCCAGGTCGATCACCTTCAGGCCGGTTCTATCGACGCCAATTGCGATGCGACCGCCGTCAGGCGAGATACGCGGCCACGTATACCAGCCCGGGGGCAGCCCGAGTGATGCGACGTTCCCCTCCCGCGTCATCCAGACCAGCTCGAGTTCCCGCCCGCCCGACCCGCTCGGCCACGCGATCGATTGACCCGTCCCTGAAGTCGCTGCGTTCTCTGTCAGCACGATCGGATCGCCGACCATCCTGAGCTTGCGTTGATCGAAATAGGCAGCGTGACGCTGGCCGTTCCGATTGAAGAAGACGATATCGTTTACTACGCGAACAGATGTCAGCCCGGGCAGGATACGCGTGCGTTTGCGGCCATCTGCCGAGAGCACATCTGTAAACGTGTCGCGTGCGCTCGCTACGATCAGCAGGAGCCGGCCATCTCGAAGCGTTCCGACTTCCGCGAATCTCTCCGCACTGGTCGAATCAGTCGCGACGATGCGGGTCGTTTCGCCACCTGCAGCAGGAATCGCGTAAAGGCCACCGGCGCCCGCGACCAGGATCCGCCCGTCCGGGTGCCAGACTGGGATACCGATGTTCCACGATCGCTCCGGAATAGTCCCGATGCGCGTTGCGGTCTGCTCGGAGAGACGCATGGACCAGAGTTCGGATTCGTTGAAGAATGCCACCGCTTTGCCGTCTGGCGAAAAGAATGGCGCTTCCCCTTCGTTCGGCAGTTCACGCAATTCGAACGATTGCAAGGCGCGCACAAAGACTGCCATTCCTGTCGTCTTGTTGACTGCGAAAGCCACGTGTTTTCCGTCGGGAGACACGACGGGCGCATAGGCTGACAGCACGGACGAATCGGTGGGCCCCGTGACGGTCAGACGAATGGCACCTTCTCCGTGGGCGCCAGCGCGCCGCGCATATGTACCCATCAGGGACATGCCGCTCAATACCACGATTGCAAGCGCCGCGGCGAGCGAGCGCGGATCCCTGGCCCAGCCTCGCCACGTTTGCGCTGAAGCCTGTCCTGACGTGAGCCCCGTCGCCTTGGCGGTCGTGAAATGCGGGTCGGCCAATGCGCTCGCGAATTCCGACGACGACGCAAAGCGGTCCGCCGGCAATTTCTCGAGTCCTTTTGCCACGGCCGCCGTGACGTTATGCGGCACCGACTTGCGCAGCTTCGTGACCGGCGCCGCTTCCTCCGTCACGATCTTCATGATGATCTGCTGCGCGGATGCGCCGGTGTGCGGCGGATTGCCCGTGAGCATCTCGTACAGCACGCTCGCCAGCGAGTAGATGTCGCTGCGCGCGCTGATTTCCTTTTCCGCTGTCGCCTGTTCGGGCGACATGTAGTGCGGCGTGCCGAGGCTCAATCCCGTTTCCGTCATGCGGCCGCCGGCGGCAGCGCTTACCGCCAGCGCGATGCCGAAGTCCGCGACCATCGGCCGGCCCTCATGCAGCAGGATGTTCTCCGGTTTGATGTCGCGATGAATCACACCGCGGCGATGCGCATAGTCGAGCGCATCCGCGACGTTGCTGGCGATGCGGACGGATTCGTCGATGCCGAGCTGTGTTTCGCGGTCGAGCTTGCTGCGCAGCGTTTCACCATCGATGAATGGCATGACGTAATACAGAAACGAGTCGGCGACGCCGGAGTCGAACAGCGGCAGGATGTGCGGATGCTGGAGTGCCGCCGTTGTCTTGATCTCCTGCACGAAGCGATCAGCACCGAGTACTGCTGCGAGTTCGGGCTTGAGCACCTTGAGCGCGACGCGCCGGTCGTGCTTGAGGTCTTCGGCGAGGTATACGGTGGCCATGCCGCCCTGCCCGAGCTCGCGCTCGATGCGGTAGCGGTCGGCGAGAGCCGCAGCGAGGCGGTCCATGGTGGAACTCATCGCGGCACCCGCGCCCGCAGCTCGGCGGTGAAGTTCTGCACCACCACCGGCCGGGACTCACCGCTCGCGTCGCCGATATTCAGCATCAGGAAGCGCTGGCCGTCGGGAGCAGGCTCGTAGAAGGTGCGGCTCGCATTCCCGAGAAATCCCTGCAGTGAGAAGAGGCGCTCGGTTTCAAGGACGCGGAAGCCGTCCGTGGTGGCGAAGCGAACGGCGACCACGGCGCCGTCGTCACTCACATGGAAGAGCTCACCGCCACGCGGACTCCAGCGCGGTGCGCCGCCGCCATTCCCGGAGATCTGCACGCGGCCGGCGGCGACCTCGGGGTACGGGCTGACATAGACCTCGTCCCGTCCACTCAGCGGGGAGACATAGGCCAGCCACCGTCCGTCCGGGGAGAGGGCGGGCGGTTCGACATTGGCGCCGGCGGTGATCCCGAGGGTCGTCGGAACTCCGTCACCCTCGAGCTGGAGGTCGAGCAGTTCGCGCCGTCGCTCCCCCGAATCCTCGCCGAGGAGCACCATCGATCGGCCCGACGGATGGGCGGTCATTCCGACGACCCCGCGAGGCACGGTCGCGAGGAGTTCCGCGTCGCCACCGCCTCCGGTCCGGCGTCGGTGGATCGTCGTCCCCTCCCCGGAAACGTAGACGAGCGAGCGGCCATCAGCGCTCCACACTGGAGTGCGCGCATTCCGGTTCTCCGTCGTGACGAGTTGGAGCGGTCCGCCGCCCAGCGAGGCGATCCAGATGCGCGACAGGCTCACGACATCGCTCGCGCGCTCCATGACCAGCGCCACCGACGACCCGTCGGGGGAGAGCACCATTGAGCGGATGAGCCCATCGACGATGGCGGTGTCCGCCGTCGTGACGTTCCCGCGACGATCCACCCAGCTCAGCTTCCCGTTCGCGGTCGCCAGCGTACCGGGCACGTACAGGAGGTCGCCGGCGGAGGACAGCGCGAGGTCCACGGCTCCGAAACCGCCAAGCGCGAGTCCATCCCACAGCCGTGCGGACTCGCCGCGGAGTTCCAGGCGGTCGAGGTCCATGCGCTGCGCCATAAGGGAACCATCGGCGGTTACCCAGAGCAGGTGCTGCGTGTCGGGGCTGTAGATCGCAAGCACGCCGCGCACGAGTTCCTTGTGGGACCGATCTCGCAGGTCCAGCGCGACGATGGACCAATCCGGCATCCCCTCACCCGCACGTCGCACGCGCAACAGGATGCCGCGTCCATCCGGGAGTGCGCGCGGCCACGCCACGCCGATCTCCTGCCTCGCGGTGTCGAGTGGCAGCACTATCTCGTAGCCGCTGCCGTCCGGACGCACGCGTGCCACGCCGCGCCCGGCGTCGAAGTAGAGGAAGCCATCCTCCGACCAGGCGACCCCTCCTCCTGCGCTCATGTCTTTCACGACTGCACGCGCCTGGCCGCCGCTCCGCGGAACAACCGATATGGTGAAGGGAGCCAGGGTCACGAACGCAATCTGACGACCGTCAGGTGAGTAGGTCGGACTGGTCGCGTTCTCGGATCCGCGGATCGGCAGCGGGGCAAGGGCGTCGAGCCGCCGCGACCAGAGCAGGGTCGTACCGGCACCGGTCCCCGTGTAGACGTACTCCTCGCCGTCGGGGGACCACGCGAAGCGGGTACCGCCCGGTGACACCAACTGCTGTCCGTCGTGCGTCGTGAGCTCGAATCGGGCCACCCGCGGCGGCCCTTCCTGTGAGCCACTGCTCCACGAGAACGCCAGTGCGCCCACCGCCAAGGCCCCCAACCCCGCGATGAGCAGTCCGGTCGCGCGCCGTGACAGGCCCATCGGCCCGGCCATGGCGGCCGCGGTCGCTCGGGTGCCCGGCCGCGTCCCGCCAGCGTTCGTCAGCGCGGCCGCGAACTCCGCGGCGCTCGCGAACCGGTCGGCCGGAAGCTTCTCGAGGGCCTGCAGCACCGCCGCCTCGACGTGACCGGGCACCGACTTGCGCTGCGCGCCAAGCGCGCGCGGCTCCTCGGAGATCAGACGCGCAACGACCGCCTGCACATTCGGCCCCGTGAACGGCGCCTCGCCCGCGAGCATCTCGTACGTCACCGCACCGAGCGCGTAGATGTCGCTGCGCGCGTCGATCGCCCGCTCCCCCAGCGCCTGTTCCGGGCTCATGTACTGCGGCGTGCCGAGACTGAGCCCTGTCTGGGTCATCCGCTGGCCCCCCGCACTCTGCACGGCGAGCGCAATGCCGAAATCGGCCACTACGGCGTGGCCGCCCTGAAGAAGGATGTTCTCGGGCTTGATGTCACGGTGGATGACACCGAGCGCATGCGCGTGGCTCAACGCGTCGGCGACTTCGCGCGCGATCTGCACCGCGTCAGCGACCGGGAGCTGCTGCTCGCGTTCGAGGCGCGCGCGCAGCGTCTCGCCCGTGACGAGCGGCATCACGTAGAAGAGCAGGCCGTCAGCGTCCCCGCTGTCGAGCAGCGGCAGGATGTGGGGATGCTGGAGCCTGGCGGTGGTGCGGATCTCGGTCAGGAAGCGGTCGCCGCCCAGCGCGGCGCCCAGGTCCGGATGCAGCACCTTGATGGCGACGTCGCGCGCGTGGCGGAGGTCGTGCGCGAGGTAGACCGTGGCCATGCCGCCCGCGCCGAGCTCGCGCTCGATGCGGTAGCGGTCGGCGAGAGCGGCCGTCAGGCGTTCGAGCACGGTCATCGCGCCCCCCAGTTGAGACCGATCCGCATGGTGTGCTCGGGCATGGAATCCGCCAGGACGTTGAAAACGAAAGTCCCGTCTCCGAGCACTGCAAAGGTTTTGCGTTGGCCCGACACGGCCTGCAGGGGTGGTGCGCGGAAGAGCGATCGCCGCGAGAACGCCAGCCCGCTGCCGTTCCTGGTCACGTTCGCGGCGATGATGACGTGGTCCTGGTTGAGGTAGTACAGCACGTTGCCGTCCGCGCTCCAGACCGGTTGGGTTCCGCCGCCGTCCGACACCCCTTGCTTGTTCCCCGCCACCGGGAATGCCTGCACGTAGATCTCCAGGCGTCCAGACTCATCCGAGCTGTAGGCGACCCATGCCCCGTCCGGCGAGATGACAGCGCCCTGCTCGTTGTCGCGCGTCGCCAGGTACGCACTGCGCCGGCCAGCGCCGTCGAGCGGCACGACCATGATGTCGAGCCCGGTCCCGACGCCGGTCGATCCCACCAGGGCGTTCTTCCCGTCCGGCGTCACGCTTGTGACCCATGCCAGCGGTGTGGGGATCTCCTCGACGTCCGAGTTCGTGAGCGACTGCCGCACCAGGGTACCCCAGGTGAAGGTGGTGTACAGCAGGCCGCGCCCTCCGGGAATCCACTGCGGCGTACCGCTCCCTTCGCTCGGCGCTGCGACCAGGGACGTGAGGCCGGAGGCGACATCGATGGTCCAGATGCGGGGGAGTGCGGTTCTCGCGTCTACGACCTCAGCGGCCACACGCCCGCCACCGGGCTCCACGGAGAAGTCGAGATGGTATCCGGGCTGTCCGATGGTGCGCAGGGGGCGGCCGCTGGCATCGTACACCGTGAGCCGCGACAGGCGCGCCTGGGTCCCGTTCCACGTGACAATGTTGCCGGCAGCCGCCGAAAAAGCCCCGTTGCGATAGTCGGCGCCGCTCACGCCGACCTCATCGACGACCCGTGTCGCGGTCCCCTTCAGCGTCAGCTGTTTTGCGTCGAAGGGCTGCGCGAAGAGAGCGCCGTCGCGTCGGAAGTACAGGTGGCCATTGTCGTACTCGGCACGCGAGCTGACTTGCAGCACGAGGCGCACCTCCGATCCGTCCAGCGTGCCCACATGCACGGTGGGGGCGGTACGGGGCACCCTCCGGTAGAAGAGGTAGTGGCGGCCATCGGGCAGGAAGAACGGCCACCGGTCCATGGTGCCAGGTGGAGCGGCAGGGTCGGCGATCGGCACGGCAGCTCCGCCCGACGCCGGCAGCTGATACACGCCCCCGCTCGTGGGCACGAAGATGATGACGCCGCTGCTCCCCCAGGATCCGCCACGCGGGCTGGGGGCGTCCGCCAGCCTGAGCGGGGCGCGACCGTCGAGGTCTACACGGTAGAGACCCGAGGCGGAAAAGTACCCCAGCGACTGCCCGTCAGGAGACCAGAACGGCTGCTGGGACACGTCCGCATCATCCGTTGCCGTCCCGGCAACCGGACGCGCTGTCGGGGAGTCGAGTGCCCGCACCCACAGCTGACGCACCCCGGCGGCATCCGGGGCGAAGAAGGCAATGCGCCTGCCGTCGGGCGAAAGGACCGGCGAGGGGAAGTCACCAAAGGAGCCGTGCGGCGGATCGACCGCCAGCCAGATCGGCACGGCCGCCGTGCGTCCACCGCGCGCCGCGGGACGCATCCAACCCGAGGCGGCCGCGGCGAGGGCCAGAACCGCGACCGTGGCCGTAACGGCGAAGCGACGGTTGCTGAGGGCAGCCGTGAGCCTGCCGGGTGCGGCCATGCCGGCCGCCTGCGTGGCGAAAGCCGGATTCGCGAGTGCCTCGGAGAACGACCTTGCGCTCTCGAACCGATCGGCCGGCAGCTTTTCCAGCGCCTGCGCCACCGCCCCCGCAACGTTCCCGGGCACCGACCGGCGCAGCGACGTCACCGCCGCCGGCTGCTCCGTGATGATCTTCATGATGATCTGCTGCGCCGACACACCCGTGTGCGGTGGCTGGCCCGTCAGCATCTCGTACAGGACGCTCGCCAGCGAGTAGATGTCGCTGCGCGCGCTGATCTCCTTTTCCGCGGTGGCTTGCTCGGGCGACATGTAGTGCGGCGTGCCGAGACTCAGCCCGGTCTCCGTCATGCGTCCGCCCGCCGCCGCACTCAGGGCCAGCGCGATCCCGAAGTCCGCCACCATCGGGCGGCCATCGTGCAGCAGGATGTTCTCCGGCTTGATGTCGCGATGGATCACGCCGTGCGTGTGCGCGTAGTGCAGCGCGCTCGCCACGTCGGTGGCGATCCGCACCGCCTCGCCCACGCCGAGCTGCGTCTCACGATCGAGCTTGCTGCGCAATGTTTCGCCGTCGATGAACGGCATCACGTAGTAGAGAAATCCATCCGCCTCGCCGCTGTCGAACAGCGGCAGAATGTGCGGATGCTGCAGCGCCGCCGTGGTCGTGATCTCTTGGATGAAGCGGTCGGCGCCGAGCACAGCGGCCAGCTCAGGCTTCAGCACTTTCACGGCGACGCGACGCCGGTGCTTCAGGTCTTCTGCGAGATACACCGTTGCCATGCCGCCTGCACCGAGCTCGCGCTCGACGCGGTAGCGGCCCGCGAGTGCGGCAGTGAGGCGATCATTGCCAGCACTCATTGCCGGCTCTTCGCTTTCAGTTCCTGGAACCAGTTCAGAATCACGTGGATCTCCCGTGCGGACGCGTCGGGATTACGGATGGGGTACAGGAAGCGGCGTCCGTCGCCCGAAACCGAAAATGGATATTGCTGCGGCGCCAGGTCGGGCCGCACGAACAGCGCGCGAGGTGTGGAATATTCAAAACGGTGGCCCGTGGAGACGGTCGTAGCCATCAGGGTGTCGACGTTCAGGAAGAACAGCTCACCGCTGCGCGCCGACCACAGCGGCAATCGGCCGCCATTGCGGGACACCTGCAGATTGCCGGTCAACGCGGGATACGGCTTGACATGAATTTCCAGTTTCCCGGTTTCTGACGACGCATACGCCAACCATTTCCCGTCCGGCGAGAAGGCAGCTGAAGCTGTGCCACGAGGGAGGGTGTCGACGCGTCGTGTGTCCAGGTGCAGAATGAGCACTCGGTCGCGTCCGAGGGCCAGGGCAGTGCCATCGGGTGACCACGACATTGGTACGCCTTCGACGCCGGCGATCTGCTCGGGAACACCTTGACCGTCGGCCGTGCGCGTCCAGATCTCCGAAACCGGATTCGCATGTCTGCGATATGCGATGCGGTCCCCGGCTGGCGACCACAACGGGTTGTCCTCGGTCTGCGGATCGAATGTGATGCGGCGTTGTTCGCCCGTCGCGATATCGAACTTGTCGATGTCCGCGTTGGGCGATGCCACGTAGCTCACCACGTGTCGCTCGTCGGGTGAGAGCCGCGCGCCCTCGAGCGTAACCGGTTCCCCCACGTGGCCGAGCACCTGACCCTGGCGATCCACCCACGCCAGCCGGTGCTGCTGCCAGCTCGAGCCGCGCACGTACGCCAGCGTGCCGTTCGGGGAAATTGCAAATTCGCCGGCGCCGGCCCAATACCCCGTTCGAACCCCCGTGAGGACTGTGAACGCACTGCCTGTGACCCGCCGTTTGCGGACATCCACGGGGATCGCCTCGACGGATCCATCGGCACGGACATAGACCACATGCCCGGTGGGGACGTAGCGACCGTACGTAGCCTCCGTCGCAACGACAGTGCGCTCGCCGCTGCGCAGATCCTGCAGCACGATACTCGCGCCGTTCCACATGCCTCCGTCGCCGACCATTGTGAATAGGAGCGACCGCCCGCCATCGACCCGCTGCGGCCACATGTGGGCGCCACGCGTCGAATCACGGGCCGTCAACTGCGTCCAGATCGTGTCACCCGCCGCACGTCGGTGGATACCGGGTTGCGACCACGCCGTCCCCAGCAGGTCCTGTGCTATGGGCCGCGCGCCGAGGTTCGCCACAGTGCCGTCGCGTACCGACACGCTCCAGATCTGGTTGAGCACCTCACCATAGCGGACGAACAGGGTCTGCCCGTCCAGGGAGAATTCTGGACAGCATCCGGCATCGAGGCGCGCCAGTGGTCGCGGCTCATCGCCGTCGAGCCGGCGATGGTACAGCGTGCCCGCGACGAAGTAGGCGAGTGAGCGGCCATCGTCCGATACAGCCAGATTCGGCATGAACCCGCCGGTCATGTCATGACCGCCCGGCACGGGAATGGTAAAGTGTGTGACGACGGCGGAGTCGTTTTGTCGCGGACGCGCGAGCCGGCCGGCCGTACCTGCGATGAGTATCAGCGCGAGCGCCGCGACGACGGTACGCGCAGGCTTTCTCATCGCACCCGCTGCACCGGGTGCGGAAGAAGTGTCGTGTTGCGTTGTGAAGTGCTGATTCGCGAGCGCCTCCGCAAACATCTTCGCACTCTCGAACCTGTCGGCGGGAAGCTTCTCCAGCGCCTGCGCCAGCGCAGCGGCAACATTGTGGGGCACGGACTTTCGCAGCTTCGTGACCGGCGCAGCCTCCTCCGTCACGATCTTCATGATGATCTGCTGTGCGGATGCACCGACGTGCGGCGGATTTCCAGTGAGCATCTCGTACAGCACAGACGCGAGTGAGTAGATGTCGCTCCGCGCGCTGATCTCCTTCTCCGCCGTCGCCTGCTCGGGCGACATGTAGTGCGGTGTGCCGAGACTGAGCCCCGTCTCCGTCATGCGACCACCCGCGGCAGCGGAAACCGCCAGCGCGATGCCGAAGTCCGCTACCATCGGACGGCCTTCATGCAGCAGGATGTTTTCGGGCTTGATATCGCGATGGATCACTCCGCGGCGGTGCGCGTAGTCCAGCGCATCCGCGATCGACACCGTGATCTTCACGGCTTCGTCGATGCCGAGCTGCGTCTCACGGTCCAGCTTCGAACGCAGTGTTTCACCGTCGATGAACGGCATGACGTAGTACAGAAAGCCGTCCGCAGTGCCGGAGTCGAACAGCGGCAGGATGTGCGGGTGCTGCAATGCAGCAGTCGTGGTGATCTCCTGGATGAAGCGATCCGCACCGAGCACGGCGGCGAGTTCCGGCTTCAGCACCTTGAGCGCGACGTGTCGCTTGTGCTTGAGATCTTCCGCGAGATAGACGGTGGCCATGCCACCCTGTCCCAACTCACGCTCGATGCGGTAGCGGTCAGAGAGTGCCGCTGACAATCGTTCCAATTGTTGACTCATCGTGCGCCGTCCGGTATTGCGCGGATCTCATCCAGCCAGTTGATGACTCGCCGTCTACGCCAGGAAATCCTCACTTCTTGCGCGAGGCTTTTAGAGCCGCATGCAATTCCGTGGTGAAGTTCTGGACGACGACCAGACTGCCGGATACATCGTTGGCACCGTTGATGGACATCAGGAATCGGCGGCCGTCGGGTGCGACCTCGAACATGCGGTCGAGACTGTTGATCTCGAATCCTGTGCCCGCAAGCGCCCTCAGTAAAACCCGGCGCTCGGCCAGCCCGGCGCCGCGCGCCATGTCGGCTTCAAAGACAGTGCTGCCGTCGGTTGAACGAAAGAACAGCTCGCGGCCCGTTGAGCTCCATACGGGATCTGCGCCGCCGTCGAGCGAGATCTGCCACTTGCCCTCCGACACGTTGGGAAAGGGGCGCACGAAGACTTGCGGTTTGCCCGATTCATTCGAGACGTACGCGAGCCACTTGCTATCGGGCGATAGCGCTGGCTTGAGCTCCGCATGCGGCTCGGCAAGTAGTGGCCGCAGCTTCTTGTCAACGGAAAGACGCATGACCATGAGATCGGCTGACGGCGGCCCGGCAACGCTCGCAACCAGCCATTGACCATCGGGAGACCAACGCGCCTCAACGATGTCCCGGCCTCCGGCGTCCGCCACGAGCTGCTCTTCGCCAACGCCGTCGGCACGACGGCGCCACAACGATCGTTGCCCTCCACGGAGCGACGAGTAGCTTACGTACTGCCCGTCCGCGCTCCACGACGGGACCAAGTTCGCTTCGCCGGCGAATGTCAGCCGCGATATCGGACCGGCATCCAGTTGCTTGATCCAGATGTCGTATCGGCCCTGGTTGGCCATTCGTCCACCAGCACCACCGATCGAGATGGCCAGACGCCGCCCGTCCGGCGACAGTTGGAAAGATTCGAACTCGGTATCGAGCCATGCGGAATCGAGAGGAAGCGGTTGTCCACCCGTACGCGGCACCCAGGACATGAACTCGACGCCGTTACGTCCTTGCAGCGCGTACACGAGCGTTCCGCCCGCAATGTCGAGATCCGTTTCGCCGTCGCGCGCGGCGCCGCCCGTCACGAGAGACTGCGGGCGGCCGCGCATCTTTAGCGCGGACACATCGAACGGCACGGCCATCAGCGAGCCATCGGCCGTTACGTATACAAGCGCTTTTTCAGCCGCAACGTATCTCGCCGCCAATCCGGGGAACGTCAGGCCGACTTTTCCATTGCGGAGGTCCACAAGCTCGAGCATGTAGGCGGACTCGTCTGCGCGACTTATGGCCCGTCGTCCGACGATCGCGCCGCGGCCCCCGGGCAAAATCATCAACCACCGGTAAGCCTCGCCATTCGGTGCCGGCCGCAGCTTGACCACATCCTCGCTTGGTCCGCCGGCGCCTGACACGCGACGCACAAGCCCGGAGTGTGTGATGAAATAGACGAAACCATCCGGTCCCCACGCCGGTCCGCTGCTGATCGCAGAATCGGTAAGCGTTACGACAGGGCCGCCACTTAGCGGCGCGACTCGCAACGCATTATTCGCGGTTAGAAAGGCGACTTGCGCGCCGTCCGAAGAAATCACTGGTCGAGTGGCGCCTACCGTGCCAGGGAGCTCGCGGGCCTCGAGGTTCCCAAGAGGTCGAATGAACAAGCGAAATTCGGCCGAAGTCCCGTTCATGTGAGAGCCGACGTAAACCACCGTCTGACCGTCAGGCGTCAATGCGAGACGTGCAGGCTCAGAATTGCCTCTATAGCCAAGCACCGCAGAGCTATCCAGCGCGACCGCATACTTGCCTACCCAACCTTTCGATGAATCGTCGCCTCGCGCCCAGAAACCACTTCCAATCGCAACCACCGCGATCGCGGCTAGCGCAATCGTTACCGGGTCGCGCCAACGACTGCGGGTTGCGCCAAACCGTGCTTCTTCACGATCCGCGTCTCCGTACCGGAACGAAGGATTCTTCAGCGCATCCACGAACGCCGCCGCGGTTTCAAAGCGATCCGCTGGCAAGCGCTCCACACCCCTGGCCACGGCAGCGGCAACGTTGGCCGGAACTGACTTCCGCAGTTTCGTGACCGGCGCTGCTTCCTCCGTCACAATCTTCATGATGATCTGCTGCGCGGACGCACCCGTATGCGGCGGATTGCCGGTCAGCATCTCGTACAACACACTCGCCAGCGAGTAGATGTCCGAGCGCGCGCTGATTTCCTTCTCGCCCGTCGCCTGCTCGGGGGACATGTAATGCGGCGTGCCGAGGCTTAGTCCTGTCTCGGTCATGCGGCCGCCCGCCGCAGCGCTGACGGCGAGCGCGATGCCGAAGTCGGCAACCATCGGCCGGCCTTCGTGCAGCAGAATGTTCTCGGGCTTGATGTCACGGTGGATCACGCCGCGTCGATGCGCATAATCGAGTGCACCGGCAATCGACATCGTGATGTGAACTGCCTCGTCGATACCGAGCTGCGTCTCGCGGTCGAGCTTGCTGCGCAGCGTTTCGCCGTCGATGAACGGCATGACGTAATACAGAAAACTATCGGCCGTGCCGGAATCGAAGAGCGGCAGGATGTGCGGATGCTGCAATGCCGCCGTCGTCTTGATTTCCTGGACGAAGCGATCGGCACCGAGCACGGCGGCCAGCTCCGGCTTCAGGACTTTGAGTGCGACCTGGCGGTCGTGCTTCAAATCGTACGCGAGGTAAACGGTGGCCATGCCGCCCTGGCCAAGCTCGCGTTCGATGCGGTATCGCTCGGCAAGCGCGTCCGACAGACGCGCGCTCATCGCGGCCCTCTAGCCACGTGTGTACCTGCGGACCTGCGCATGGAAAAGACCGGCATCGGTCGTCACCGCCTTGTAGGCTTAGCGTTTACGAGGGGGGCTGGCACCGCGCCGGGGAACAAACGTCGGAGCGGTGAGATAATATCGGTCCGCGGGACGGCTAATGCCATAGTGTAGCCATCACTTGCGCAGCGCCTCGGGCAGCCCCAGCCGGGCCAGCACCCGCTGATATTCTGGCTCGGCGCGGATTGGGTACAGCGCCGGCACCGCGTTCAGGATCCACAGCACGTCGGCGTCCCGGGTGTCGAGTGCCCGGTTGAACATCCGATACATCTGCTCCCGCTCCCCCAGGGCGAAGTGGAGGAAGGCCTTTTGCCCGAAACGGGGATCATCGGCACCCAGCTGGTTCAGGGCTCGGCGGATCGCAGTTGTGTCGCCCCGGGCATGGGATACAATGCCCCGGGCAATGGGGTCGAACCAGAAAGCGCCGCCCGCCACCGCCTTGGCCCGCTCATGCGCGCGTTCGGCCAACTCATGCTCTCCGGCGTCGGCATAGGTGTAGGAGAGAACATCGTTGGGTTCGTAGAAGGTGGAGTCGAGTGCAATGGCGCGCAGTGCCGACTCCCGCGCCCTGGCTCCGTCGCCGCCCGACCAGTAGCCCCAGGCCAGATCGCTGTGCCACTGGCCGGTCGTGGGTTCGACTTCGATGTTGGCCAGGCTGGCCGCCACCGACTTGTCGAACTCCCCCATCTCCCAGCTGGTCCAGGCAAAGAGTGCGAGCGCCATGGCCGAGTGGGGCCGGGCCCATCCGCGGGCGAACTCCTTCTCCGCGCCGGCAAAGTCCCAATCGGTGTGCAACCGGGCCAGCCCGAGGGCGAAATAGGGATCCCCCAGGCGGTCATCGAGTTGGGCGGCGCGCCTCGCGGCACGCTCCACGACCGCCCGGGCCGCATCGCGGGGTGCGGTCTGGTACAGCAAGCCGTAGGCATTGGTCATGGCGAGCGCTGCCCACGCTTGCGCAAACGTCGAGTCGAGGACAATCGAGCGCTCCAGGTGCTCGACACTCCGCGCGTAGCCCTCCGGGGTGCGGAGATTTGCCTGTTCCTGGCCCAGCAGATACTGGGCATAGGCCCTGGGATTGACAGTCGCCGGGGTGGCGAGCACCCGCTCCTGCTCGGGGGTCAGGCGAGCCTGGATGCCCCGGGCAATCTCGCCCGCCACCTCGCGCTGGAGGGTCACAACCTCGGCGGCGGGCCGGGAAAAGGTGCGGGCCCATAGACTCTCGCCAGTGTTGGGGTCGGTCAGCTCCACCGCCACCTGGACCACGTCGCCCGAGCTCAGGACCGCCGCGGTGACCAGCGCATCGACATTCAGCTCGCGCGCAATCTGACGGATGGGCAGGGTCGAACCCGCATATGGGACCACCGCCCGGTGGCCCATGACGCGAACCCCGGCATCGGTGAGGACGCCGATGAGTTCGCGGGTCATGCCATCGGCAAAGAACGCCTGGCTGGCGTCGCCGGTCTGGTTGTCCATCGGGAGGACAGCGATGCGCTCGATCGCCGAAGCTGTGCCGTCCTGCCGAAGGATCGTACTCCCGAACCAGCCCACCACTGCGACCACTGCGACCACTGCGACCACTGCGACCACCGCGACTCCGAGGGGGATCAGCGCCGCCCGAGGCCCTGACCGCGCGCGCGGGGGTGCCGATCGATCGCCGGCGGCAAGCGCCTGTACGAACTGGGATGCCGGGCTGAACCGGTCGGCGGGGTTTTTGGCCAGGGTGCGGGCCAGCGCACCCGCCACTTCCGGCGGCACCGCAGGCCGCAGGTTGGTGACCGGGGCGGCCTCTGTGATCATGTGCTGCCGCGTCACCGACTCGGCGGTAGGGCCAGTGAACGGCGGCTGGCCACCGAGCATCTCGTACAGGACGCAGCCCAGGCTGTACAGATCGCTGCGGCCATCCAGGTCGGGATCGCCAGCTGCCTGTTCCGGGCTCATGTAGAGCGGGGTGCCAATCGACGTTCCGGTCTGGGTCAGGCGATCGGCGCCCGCGGCGCTCATGGCGCGGGCGATACCGAAATCGGCGACGACGGCATGACCCCCTTCCAGCATGATGTTCTCGGGCTTGATGTCCCGGTGCACGACACCGCGGGCGTGGGCGTAGCCGAGCGCGTCGGCCACCTCGCGGGCGATGCGGAGGGCCTCATCGATGGGCAGCTGCTTGTCGCGGTCGAGCCGGTCACGGAGGGACTCCCCCTCGACCAGCGGCATCACATAGAAGAGGAAACCTTCGACGTTCCCGGAATCGTAGAGCGGGAGGATATGAGGGTGGCGCAGGTTGGCGGTGGTCTCGATCTCCATCAGGAACCGCTCGGCGCCGACAGCCTGCGCCAACTCGGGCCGGAGCACCTTGATCGCCACCTGACGCTTGTGCTTGATGTCATGCGCGAGGTAGACGGTTGCCATGCCGCCCTGGCCCAGCTCGCGTTCGATCCGGTAGCGGTCGGCAAGCACGTCTGACAGGCGCACGCTCATCGCGGCTCCGTTGCCAGGGCGAGCGCCGCCGCAGGAGTAAGCGCACGGC
>JBBQZF010000040.1:0-17252 GCA_038208015.1 Gemmatimonadales bacterium | reverse complement strand
CACCTGAAGGTCCTCGGCGATCATGAATGGGTCGTTTCAAGGGCCGACGGGACCAGCCGGCGCTACCGTGGCAGCTCGGATCTCGATCCTTCGAGCAGGCGGCTCTGGCAGATCGTGCGCGAGCAGGTCGCAGCCACTTCGGCTGTCGCTCAGGATGCCCGCCGGCTCCAGACGGTTCTCGCGCACCGCCGGAGCCGGTCGGAAAAGTTCTTCTCATCCGCCGCCGGACAGTGGGACCGCCTCCGCCTGGAGCTATTCGGTTCGCGCGCAGATCTCATCGGTTTGCTTGGGCTCCTCGACGACCGGTGGACCGTGGGTGACCTCGGATGCGGAACGGGGCAGCTCACGGAGATGATTTCGCCGTTCGTATCCGGTGTGATCGCGGTAGACGATTCGCCGGCAATGCTTGCCTCCGCGCGAAAGCGGCTCGGCACGGTGTCGAATGCGGAAGTTCGTGCGGGCCGGCTCGAGTCGCTCCCGATAGACGATGGCTCGCTCGATGCAGCACTGCTCTTCCTCGTGCTTCATTACGTTCCCGAGCCCGAAGCGGCGATCGCCGAGGCGTTCAGGGCCCTGAAGCCCGGCGGGAAGTTGCTGGTTGTCGACATGATGCCCCACGACAGGGAGGACCTGATTCATGACATGGGGCATGTATGGCGCGGATTCCCGCGCGAGAAGATAGACGAAATGTTTCGCACCGCCGGCTTCGAGGGCGGCAACTACAACCCGCTCCCCGCCGACGAAGACGCGAAGGGGCCCACACTGTTTGCGGCAGGCGCCCGCAAGCCCGATGTAATCGCGGCGACAGGCGACGCGCCAGCCGATCATGACACGGTCGCAAAGCTCACTTTGACCGCGTGACCACAAACCTTTCAGGAACAAGAGAAACGATGACAAGCGTAGCCGAACTTCCAGTGACAAGAGATTCCGGAGCCTCCGGCCGCAGCCCGTTCGCGGTGAAAGACGGACGCCTTCCCTTCAAGGTGAAGGACATCTCGCTCGCCGAATACGGGCGGAACGAGATCCGCCTCGCCGAGCACGAGATGCCCGGGCTCATGGCCCTGAGGGACGAGTTCAGGGATTCCCAGCCGCTTGCTGGCGCGAAGATCATGGGGTCGCTGCACATGACGGTTCAGACCGCAGTGCTCATCGAGACTCTCACGGAACTCGGCGCCGATGTCCGCTGGGTGTCCTGCAACATATTCTCGACGCAGGATCATGCCGCTGCCGCTGCCGTGGTGGGCAGGAACGGTACGGCCGAGGATCCGCAGGGCGTGCCGGTTTATGCATGGAAGGGCGAGACGCTCGAGGAGTACTGGTGGTGCACGGATCAGGCGCTCGTCTGGCCCGACGGCTCGGGCCCCAACCTTCTGCTCGATGACGGTGGCGACGCGACTCTTCTTGTCCATAAGGGTGTCGAGTTCGAGAAAGCCGGTGTCGTTCCGAATTTCGACGAGGAGCGTGACTCTGAGGAGTACGGCGTAATTCTCGATCTTCTGCGTGCCGAGTACGCGAAGGATCCATCACGCTGGACGACGATGGCGAAGGATCTTCGCGGCGTCTCGGAAGAGACGACGACCGGAGTGCATCGGCTTTACCAGATGATGGAAGCCGGGCAGCTCCTGTTCTGCGCGATAAATGTCAACGATTCGGTCACGAAGTCGAAGTTCGACAACCTGTACGGCTGCCGTCATTCGCTCACCGACGGAATCCTCCGCGCGTCGGATGTGATGCTGGCGGGCAAGGTCGCGGTGATCTGCGGCTACGGCGATGTAGGCAAGGGATGCGCACAGGCGCTGAAGGGTCAGGGCGCGCGCGTCGTGATCACCGAGATAGATCCGATCTGCGCGCTCCAGGCGGCGATGGAAGGCTACCAGGTCACGACTCTCGAGGATGTTCTCGAGACCGCTGACATCTTCATCACTGCCACGGGCAACAAGGACATCATCACGGCGCAGCACATGTCGCGCATGAAGGACAAGGCGATCGTCGGAAACATCGGCCACTTCGACAACGAGATCGACATGGCAGGCCTCAAGAAGCTCGAGGCGAAGGGAGTGAAGCGGGTACAGATCAAGCCGCAGTACGACGAATACGTGTTCCCCGACGGACACAGTGTCATGATCCTGGCCGAGGGCCGCCTGCTGAACCTTGGTTGTGCAACGGGACACCCGAGCTTCGTGATGTCGGCGAGCTTCACCAATCAGGTGATGGCGCAGATCGAACTTCACGCCAACTCCTCGAGCTACGAGAAGCGTGTGTATACGCTTCCCAAGCACCTCGACGAAAAGGTGGCTCGCCTGCACCTGGGCAAGCTCGGCGTCAAGCTTACAGAGCTGTCCGATTCACAGGCCGAATACCTCGGCGTGCCGAAGGACGGGCCATACAAGTCGGATCACTACCGCTACTAGGTTTGCTTCGGGATAACAAAGCGGCGCCCCGGGTTCGGGCGCCGCTTTGCTTTCTCACCCGGCATCACTCCGAGGGCCGGCGACAAGTCCACGCGAGTCGTGAGTTGCCAGTAGTCAGTTTTCAGTTGCCAGTTGTGAAGTGGGTCCGAGGTCGCAGTTAGTCTCAGTTCGCGTCCGCAGTTAGTCTCAGTTCGCGTCCGCAGTAGTCCCAGTCCGTGTCCGCAGTACGTCCGCAGTCCGCAGTCAGTCAAAGCTCTACCGGCACACCTCCGGAATACTGCCACGCTCCCGCACCGCCACAGCAACGACGGGCCTCCCCTGCTCTCTCGCGGCTTCACAGATCGCTCCCGCAGTGGCTTCAGCGCCGCGCCACAAGGCAACCTCGCTCGCCCCGAGCAAGCCATGCCGGCGAGCGAGCTCGGCCCTGTACCAACCCGCCCCCAGCAATGGAATCGTCACGACGGTTACATCCTCACGAAGCCCCTCAACATGCTGCGCGTACCACACTGGGTACGTATCGTTATCGCCATACGCGAAGACGACCGCCCGCGCTGGCGCCGGCGACAGAATTCGAATTGCGCTGTCGCGAGCAGCGGTCGCATCTGGGGCGGCAGAGCGATCGACGGCCTGGTAATTCAGCAGAAACGGAAGCGCGGCAATGCCGAGACCCGCGTATCTGCCGCGTGCGCCGGCTCGAGCGAAAACGCGAACAGCTCCCGCCCCTGCCCAGATTCCCCACCATACGAATGCGAGAGCGAAGAAGTAGTCGCGCTCGCGTGCCTCGTGCTTTGCACCAGGCGGAAGAAAGCCATGGCCATACGACGGGCCTGCCTTCATGTTGAGGTAGGCGATGACGCCAAGCGTCGCGACGACGAACAGAACCGTCATGGCGCGCCAGCTGACGCGGTGCGCCCCGCGATGCCAGATCCATCCCGCCACTCCGAGTCCGCCGTACACGATCGTGAAAGGAGTTCGAGTCCAGGCGGGCGGTGCACCTTGAGAAAGCCCGAGGGCAACCTGCCAGTCAGCATACTCGAACAGGTTTCCGACCTGTATGTACCACGGAGCCTGGCGGGGCAGTATCGATACGGGCTGGTACTGCGCGCGCTGGATGACATCGACGAACGCCTGCCACGTTTCAGGATTTCCCTGGTTCACGCCCGGGTCATGCTGCGCGCGCACGAGCATGAACAACACGGCCGATGCGCCGAGCAGTGCGACGCCGGAGATGGTGATCGATTGCCTCCCCCATGACGCGTCGCGTTTCCCACCGATGAGCAAGGCGAGAGCGCCCGGCACCGCCACAAGCGCGGAAAGCTGTAACGCCCAACCCAGTCCGCAGATATATGCAAAGAGTACCAGCCACTTTCCCTGCCCGCGCAGCCGTGAGTTGTCGGCAACAAGAACCAGAAGCGCGGCGACGAGCAGCGCCGGCGCGTAGACTTCTGTCTCGTTCGCGTTGAGCCATACGCTCGACATGAGTCCGGCGAGAAGTCCGCCTGCGCCTGAAGCCCACGCATCGCCGGTCCACCGGTGCATCAGGTAAACGAAAATTGCGCAGGCCGCCGCGGTGCAGAAGGCCGACAGGAGGTTTACCGCGTATGCGAAGCCGACAACCGGGCCGATTACCTTCGCCCAGACATTTCCGACAAGTATGAAAAGCGGAGTTCCCGGCGGATGCGGAATTCCCAGCGTCCGAATCGCTGCGAGGAATTCACCGGAGTCCCAGTATGTGACCCCGGGCGCGAGCGTCGCGACATACGCGACAAGAAGTGCGAGTCCAACACCTGCGGGGAGCCGCCAGGCGATCACACTGCGATGCTGTGGGTGGTCACCGCGGTGTCGAGCGCGCGCCGCGGCCCGGCGTTTGAGCGCCGAGCCGCGGCTGATGTCACGCCGGAGCTGGCTCCGGTCCGCCGAACAGTGGCGGTTTTGCCGGCTTGGCGGCCGGCGCAACTGTCTCTGCAGACGGCAGGGCCGGCGGCGCTGGCGGAGTCGAGCGCGGCGGCAGCTTCTCGCCCCTCGAGAGCTTCTGCACATCCTCGCCGGTCAGCGTCTCGCGATCCAGCAGCGCCTCGGCGACCCGGTGCAGGAGATCCATGTTCTCGGTCAGCGTCTCCTTCGCGCGGTTGTACGCTTCCTTGATCACGCGCGACACCTCCGAGTCGACGAGCTGCGCGGTGCGCTCCGAGACCTCGCGGCGCGTCTGAAGCTCGCGGCCGAGGAACAGCTCCTGCTCGTTGTCGCCGACGAGTATCGGACCGATCGCGTCAGAGAGTCCCCACTGCCCGACGTAGCGCCGCGCAAGTGATGTTGCCTGCTGGATGTCGCTTGCCGCACCTGTCGTGACGCGATTGCGGCCGAACACAAGCTCCTCTGCAACGCGGCCACCGTACATCCTCACGAGGTGGGCCTCGAGCTGCTCGCGCGTTATCGACACGCGATCGTCTTCAGGCAGCGTGAATGCGAGTCCGAGCGCACGACCGCGCGGCACGATCGTCACCTTGTGCAGAGGATCGTTTCCGGGCGTCTTGATCGTGCAGACAGCGTGTCCGCCCTCGTGATACGCTGTGAGCTTCCGCTCTTCCTCCTTCATCACCATCGACTTTCTCTCGGCGCCCAGCATGACCTTGTCCTTGGCGTCCTCGAGATCCTGCATGTAGACCTTGTCGTGATTCCGGCGGGCAGCGAGAAGCGCGCCTTCGTTCACGAGATTCGCGAGGTCGGCTCCCGACATTCCCGGCGTGCCGCGGGCAAGCGTCGTGATGTTGACGTCGTCAGCCATCGGCTTGTTGCGCGTGTGAACCTTGAGGATTCCCTCGCGGCCGCGAAGATCCGGGGCATCGACAACGATCATCCGGTCGAACCGTCCCGGACGCAGAAGCGCCGGGTCGAGAACGTCCGGACGGTTTGTCGCGGCGATCAGGATGACGCCTTCGTTCGACTCGAATCCGTCCATCTCGACGAGAAGCTGGTTCAACGTCTGTTCGCGCTCGTCATGACCGCCACCGAGTCCCGCGCCGCGGTGCCGACCGACGGCGTCGATCTCGTCGATGAAGATGATGCAGGGGGCGTGTGCCTTGCCCTGCTCGAAGAGATCGCGAACGCGGCTCGCGCCGACTCCGACGAACATCTCGACGAAATCAGATCCCGACATCGAGAAGAAAGGCCGGGCCGCCTCACCCGCGACTGCGCGAGCGAGCAGGGTCTTGCCGGTGCCCGGAGGACCGACGAGGAGCGCGCCTTTTGGGAGGCGCCCGCCAAGCTTCGTGAATTTCTGCGGGTCCTTGAGGAACTCGATTATCTCCTCGAGCTCGACCTTCGCTTCGTCGGCGCCGGCGACATCGGCGAAGGTGACCTTCGGGGAGTCGGCCGTGAGGAGCTTCGCCTTCGACTTGCCGAACGAGAACGCCTTCGCCCCGCCCGCCTGCATCTGGCGCAGGATCAGTATCCAGATTCCGAAGATTATGATGTACGGCAGGAACATCAGGAGGATGTTGCCGAACGTGGCTCCGCGCTCCTGGCCGCTGACCTGCACTCCCTTCTCCTGGAGGCGGGTCACGAGGTCTTCGGAGTTGGCGACCGGAAGGTGAACTGTGTAGCGCGTCACCGGCCTGCGGTTGATCGTTACGCGGTTCTTGAACTCGCCGGTGACAGCGCGTCCGTCGATGACGCTCGCGGTGCGGACGTTGTTCGCCTCGAGCTGCTCGTTGAACTGCCAGTACTCCATCTTCGTCGCGGCGTCGCGCGAGCCTGACGTGTAGGTGAAAAGGGTGCCCGCGAGAAGCGTTATCAGGACCCAGAACGACAGAGTCTTTGAGAACTTCCCCCAGTTTTTCGGGCCTTTCGGCTTCTGCTGCGTCGGTAGTGGCATCTACTGCAAGCTCGCTATATACGGCAAATGGCGGAAGTTCTCCGCGTGATCAAGTCCATACCCCACGAGGAACTCGTTGGGTGCATCGAATCCGACAAACTTCGTCTCGTAGTCAAGCTCGGTGGCGATGTGCTTGTGGAGCAGGGCGCAAATTTCGAGCGAGCGCGGTGCCCTCTTGCCCAATAGCGCCATGAGACGACTGAGCGTCCGCCCCGAGTCGACGATATCCTCGACGAGAAGGATATGTTTGCCTTCAAGCCGGGTCTCCGGATCGTAAAGCAGCCGCACTAATCCACTCGACTCCATCGCATCCCCGTAACTCGACGCAACGAGGAAGTCCACCTGGAGCGGTCGCCTGATGTGACGAACCAGGTCACTGAGGAAAATGAAGCTTCCCTTCAGCAATCCAAGGACGAGCAGGTCGCCGTCAGGATATGCCTCGGTGATCTTCTCGCCGAGCTCGGCGACCTTGTCGGCGATTGTTTTTTCGTCGTAGGCGATTCGCTTGAGGGGACGGCCTGAGAGTCTCGGGTCTGCCGCTGCTTCGGCGGGCGCGGTCAAAAGGCCTCCGGGCGTGACGGGTGCCCCGCCCCGCTCAGACCGAGCCGGGCGTTCCTGATCATCTCGACGCGCTGGGCGTCCCATCTTCGCAGAAGCAGGTGATCGCGGAACATCCGGACTTCGATACCTCCAGATAGCTGAATCGCACCGCCGGTGCGCCCATTCATTGTAAACTCGGCGAGTCGCCGGGTTCCCCGACGATCCATTACCACTCCGGCCTTCGCGGCGATTGCCGGCCAGAGAGACCGGAGTGATTCAGCATCATATCCGGCGAGGTCGGACCGTGCAACGCGTAGCGATCCATCCTGCCCAGGGGTGACGTCGATGAATGCGGCCGCCTCTGCCATCTCCTCCCGCCAGGTGGCTGACATCTGCGCGATTGTCAGGAGCTGGTCGGGAAAAGATGGGCGCAGCCGGGTGATCGCCGGCAGGAGCTCGTGGCGCACCCGGTTCCTCAGGTGGGCCCGCGACTCGTTCGACGGGTCGTCGACGAACCTGATCCGGCGCTTCCCGGCGTATGCTTCGAGATCCGTCCTCCGCAGGCCGATGAGCGGCCGAATGACCTCTGACTCGGCGTACAGCCCGGCTAGCCCGCGTGGTCCTGCCTCGCGGAGGATCCTCATGAACACCGTCTCGACCTGATCGTCGAGAGTGTGAGCGGTCACCACAGGCGACATGAAGGTTTTCGCGGTCGCGCGCAGGAATTTCCAGCGCTCCTCGCGCCATTCGTGCTCGCGCGAGTGCTTCCGGGTAGCCGTGCCGGTGACACACCTGATTCGCAGGGAGGCGGCACGCTTGCTGACGAGCTTCGCGGCCTTCGATGCATGGGCGCCTGTGCCGTGATCGAAGGTCGCCACCACGACGGCGGTGCGGTCACCGGGGAGGTTCGAGGCAACCGCGTCGAGCAGGACCATCGAGTCGAGCCCGCCCGAGACAGCGAGCACTACCCGCTCGTGGCCTTCGAGAGCCGACGCAGCTGCGCGAAGCACCCCCGTGTCTTCATCAGTACGGGTTCCCATGGTATTTTAAATCTAAACCACAGCCGCACTGGAGTAATGCATGGAAACGCATGGACCGCTGGGCACACTCTGGGTATCACTCGGCCTCATCGGCTTCTACCTTGCGCTGATCTGGCTCAACATGCTGCTCGGCCTGTTCCTGACGCCGCTTTTCATCATTCCGCAGACGTGGCTGATGGACAAGCTCAAGGAGCGGAAAGAGGCAAAGGCCAGATCCGGCCTTCCTCAGTCCCAGTCGTAGAGGAAGTTGTAGAATCCGCGGTTTCTGATAACCGCCCTCACGTAGCCGCGCGTCTCGATGAAAGGGATGCGCTCAGTGAACATCTCCGGATCGTTGGCGCCCGCTTTCTGAATCCAGCGCGCCACGCGCGATTCGCCCGCGTTGTAGGCGGCAAGCACCCGCTCGAGCTGTGAAGTCTGCCTGAAGAGAGCCGAAAGGTGCCTGGTCCCCAGGCGGATACTTATCGCCGGGTCGTACAGTGAGTCATCGGTGTAGCCGGGAATCCGGTTCGAGCGAGCCAGAGTTCTGCCCACCGCGGGCATGAGCTGCATCAGCCCTCGAGCTCCGACCGGCGATGTTGCCCGGGGATTGAAATTCGACTCCTGCCTGATGAGCGACGCCACCATCGCCGGGTCGAGGCCGTTCGTCCGCGAGCTCTCGATCAGAGTCTCTCTCACGAGCACCGGATATACGAGGCGGTAGTTCTGCGCGGTCGGGCCAATCTCGTTCACCGCCCGCCTCCCAAGCGCCATCGAGCGACCCGCCTGGTCGGTGCCGGAAAGTGCGTAAGCCGTCGCAACGAGCCGCGCCGGATCCTCCTGCGCATCGCGGTAGAGAGCGTCCTGCACGAATCTCAGCTCCGTGTCCATCCCGAAGGTGCGAAGAATCCCCACTCGGCGCATCGCAGCGTCAACGGCTGGGACGGACGGGTAGTTATTCGTCTTTGACGAGTCGGAAAGAAGTGGAACGCCAAGCCGCTGCGCGGCTTTCACGGAGTAGTAGGAAGCACGCTCCTTCGCGAGCAGCGCCCGCCACCGCGCGTGGGCCGCCGCGGTGTCGCCGCGCGCGAGCCATGCACGGCCGGCCCAGTATGCCGACGCCAGCGCATCGTCGGCCTTCGGGTGCAGCGACACTACCGAGTCGAACTCGTTCGCTGCTGTGCGATGATCACCCGCTACATACGCGATGAGACCCGCGCGGAAGAGCGCGGCGGGAGCATGTCGCGTCCGCGGATATCGCGTAGCGAGCGATTGGAACGCAGATCTCGCCGCGGCATCGCGATTGTCGTCAGTCGCGAGGTCGGCGAGGAGAAGCAGCGCAGACGCCGAGCTCGTGTCGGTTGGATATGTCGCGGTGATCGCGCGAAGCGCGGTGCGTGCGTCCTCCCTTCTTCCCAGCGCAAGCAATGCTCGCGCGCGCTGGTAACGCGCCGCGGCGGCAAGTGAAGCCGGAGCCGTCACCCGCGAGTATGCCGTCATCGCCTCGGTGTCGCGGTCGAGCCTCGCGAGCATAGCTCCAGCGTTGAAATGGTCGCGCGATGTGCCGAGGCCGGCGGTGAACGCCCGGTTGTATCCGGTCACCGCGCGCGCGGCCAGCCCTGTCGCATACGCCCTGCGCGCGATCGTCAGCTGCTCGGTGGCGGTCGGGTTATTCCACGTCCTGTCGAACAAGGCGATTGCATCGCGCGCGCTCTGCCCCGTGGCACCCGAACCGAGAAACGCAATCATGTCGCGCCTCGCCTGAGCCATGGCCGCCGTGTCGGAGGGCCGCAGCATCCTCAGGCGTATCGGGGGAAAGCGATCGCCGAGCGCCGTGTAGGCCTTTATCGCGCCTTCGACGTCGCCGGTGCGCTCGAGCGCGATTGCCTCTGTCGGACCGCGCCTTGCCTTCGCAACATCGAGGTCGATTCTGTTGAAGAGCCGGTCGCGGATGGATTTATCGCGCGTCACGCCCGCCGCACGCAGGTAAAGCCAGTCACGAACCTCGGGCGCAGCGTCGGCGGCCGCTTCGTAGAGGATTCGCGCGCTGTCGAGGTTGTCGGCACGGTCGAACGCCCGCGCCCTCAGCACCAGGTCGCGGACCGATGAATCCTGAGCGACAACAGGCTCCCCGGCGGCACTGACACCTTCCGGCGGAACCGAAGCGCTTCCCTCGGTTCCGCCACAGGCGGCGAGAATCACTCCGCTCAAACCGGCAAGGATTCCCCCTTTCAGTTTCACTCGGCGCCCTCCGGAATGCGGGCGGCCGTACCGTCAGACGCTGGACCCTTCACTTCTATCGTTCTCCATTTTGTCCCGCTACCGTCCAGCAGGTCATGTGCCTCCACCGGGCCCCATGTGCCCGCGGCATACTGCGGGATCGCGGGAAGCCGCCGATCCTCGTAGTAATGAATGAGCGGGTCGATTATCTCCCATGCCACCTCGACCTCGTCGCTCCTGGTGAACAGTGTCGCATCGCCGAGCATGCAGTCGAGAAGAAGTGTCTGGTACGCCGGCGGGGTCACGTCGCCGAACGCCGCGTCGTACGAGAAATCCATGTCGACGGGGGTTATCTCGAACTCTGGCGTGAGCTGATTGCATGCGCCTGGGGTCTTCACGTGGAAGCGCAGCGAGATCCCCTCATCCGGCTGCATGCGCATGACCAGTACGCTCGGCCAGTTCTCCTCGAGCTCCTTCTGGCCGAACATCAACACCGGCGGCGACCTGAACTGGATCGCGATCTCCGATGTGCGCTCAGGCAGCCGCTTTCCTGACCGCAGATAGAACGGGACGTGCCGCCATCTCCAGTTGTCGATATCGAGTCGGATCGCGGCGAAGGTCGGGGTAACCGAATCCGCCGCAACATTCTCCTCCTCGCGATATCCCTTGCTCTGCGATCCGTTCATCGAGGTCGGCGAGTATTGGCCTATCACGGCGGGCGGGTCGCCATCGACGAGAAGCGGGCGCAGCGAACGAAGGACTTTCACCTTCTCGTCGCGAACGTCGTCGGCGCGAAATGCGATCGGCGGCTCCATCGCCGCGAGTGAGAGAAGCTGAAGAAGGTGATTCTGGAACATGTCCCGTATCACCCCGGCCTCTTCGTAATACTTCCCGCGTCCCTCGATCCCGCCCTGCTCGGCAACCGTTATCTGGACCTGCTTTATGTACTGGCGGTTCCAGAGCGGCTCGAAGATGGGGTTGGCGAAACGGAAGACGAGAATGTTCTGCACCGTCTCCTTGCCCAGATAATGATCGATGCGGTAGACCTGGTGCTCGTGTATCTGGTCGAGCACAACCCTGTTGAGCGCGCGCGCAGTCTCGAGACTCCGGCCGAAAGGCTTCTCGATAACGACGCGGTACCACGGCCTTTCCGCCGGGGAGAGCGTGCGCGGAGCAAGCCCGCTCTCGCACAGATGCATCAGGGTCTTTTCGAAGACGCTCGGAGGAATCGCCAGGTAGAACATCCTGTTGCGTTGATCGACCGGCACGCCTGTCTCGATCTCATCCAGGCGTCTCGCGACTTCGGCGTAGACCGCGGGGGTCGCAAGGTCTCCCGCCGCATAATTGATTCGCGTGGCAAGCCATTCCCATGTTTCGGGCTTGACTGTCCGGATGTCCTCCGACGCCTCGAGGGCCTCGCGCATGCTGTCGGCAAACGCAGCATCGCCGATCGTATCTCGCCCGACTCCAAGCAACGCGAATCCGTCTGGCAGAAGCTTCTGCTCCGCGAGATGATAAATCGCCGGCAGCAGCTTGCGGCGCGTGAGGTCGCCGCCGGCGCCGAATATCACGACCGTGCAGCGCTCCACTCTTGCACGCTTCACGGTATGGCGCGTGCCTTCTGGCGCGACTCTCAACCGGGGCCGGCGCATTCCCGCCGGCTCGCCGTGAATGTTCACGCCTTCTTCACGGCGTGACCACCGAACTCGTTGCGCAGCGCGGCTATCACCTTCGCGGAATACGAATCGTCCTGGCGTGATCGCAACCGGACGAGCAGTGAAAGTGTGATAACTGGCGCGGGTACATCGAGGTCGATGGCCTCCTGAACTGTCCACCGGCCGGTGCCTGAGTCGGCAACGAACCCCTTCAGCGACTCGACATTCTCTTCATCCGCGAACGCGCGCTCAGCGAGCTCGTTTATCCACGACCGCACCACGCTCCCCTGATTCCAGACGCCCGCAATGCGATGAAGGTCGAGATCGAAATGTTTCGAGGCATGGAGAATCTCATACCCCTCGGCGTATGCCTGGAGCATTCCGTACTCTATGCCGTTGTGGATCATCTTCACGTAATGACCGGCACCGGCCGGACCCATGTGCGCGTAACCGTTCTCCGGCGCCAGGCTCCTGAAGACGGGCTCGCAGATCGCGTACGCGCGCTCTGAGCCACCGACCATCAGGCAGTAACCATTCTCGAGGCCCCAGATCCCGCCGCTGGTGCCGCAGTCCACATACTCGATGCCTTCCCCGCTCAACACCTCAGCGCGGCGCATGGTGTCATGGAAGTTCGAGTTTCCGCCGTCGACTATGACGTCGCCTGATGCCATGGCCGGAGCAAGTATCTCTATTGTCGCGTCAACCGGGGCTCCTGCCGGCACCATCATCCACACGATGCGTGGAGACTCGAGACCGGCGACGACTTCCATCACGCTGCCAGCGCCGATGGCGCCTGAGCCGGCGTATTTCGCCACAGTCTCAGCGTTCCTGTCGAATACGACAACCTCGTGGCCCTCGCGGATCAGGCGCTCTGTCATGTTTCCGCCCATCGCTCCGAGACCGATCATGCCGATTCGCATCAGTGGTCTTCCCCTTCCTGTTCGATGAGGATCGCCCGTGCCGGCGCGCCGTCGAGGCCTTGGAGCCGCAGCGGCAGACAGCAGAAGTCATATACGCCGGCCGGCGGGCCGGCGAGAGCGAGGCCTTCGACGATCACGATCTCGCGCCCGAGCAGAATCCTGTGGGTCCTGTGGTGCCCCGACCTGAACTGTTCTATCGATAGATAGTCGATGCCCACGAGCATAACGCCCCTGTCCGCGAGGTACTCGGCGCCATCCGGGGCGAGAAATGTGTAGTCCCTTACGAACTCTGCATTGTCGGCGAATGCAGAGTTGCGCGTGCGGATAAGAACCCGCGTGTGGGAGCCGATATCGTGCTGCGCAAGGACGTCAGCGCCGACGGACATGAGGGACTGTCCGACATCGACCAGGATCGCCTGCCCGACCAGCCGCTCGAGCGGTATCTCGTCTACTCTCTGGCCACCATCGATGAAGTGATGGGCGGCATCGACATGGGTTCCGGTGTGCGAGCCAAACGAAATTCGCGATACGTTTGCCCCCGCCCCCGCGGAGATCGCCTGCTGCGCCTCGATAACGATCTCCGGATTGCCGGGATAGATCAGCCCCCCGTGCCGGACGGGAGCTGATACGTCGTATATGCGCTGGCTCATTTGGCGAGGGGCTGTGCGGATTATCTCCGCGGCTTGCGCTTCTTCCGCTTCTTCGGCGGGGCCATGATGCTGCCGCGGCATTTCTCCGATCCGCAGCGGCATACGTAGAATTTCTCGAGCTCGCGGCCGCCCGTCCGCTCGTACTGATAATCGTAGGCAAGCTCCACGCCCGGCTGGATGTTCTTCAGCGCGTAAATCCAGATCTCGTCATCATCGATTAACGCCTCGCAGTTCGGGTCGCACGAATGATTAATGAGCCGGGCCTTGTTCGAGCGCACGTCTCCATCGACGCAGTAGTCGTCGTTCAGAGTGAAGAGGAACGTGTGATGCCGCTCCATGTTCTCCTCGTCGTAGCGCCTGTCCGCTTCGTCGTTCGTGACTTTCTCCCCGGTGTACTGAACGATCTTCTGTCCGGGCCTTATTCTCCTCTTCGCAAATACGCCCCGCCCCTGAATCTTCGACCGCCGCACTTCATAGAGATCGCTTCCGTGCCCGCGGGCACCTGATTTCCGCTTCATCACACCCTGTGTTGTAGTTCATCCCGCAGCCGGCAGAACAGTTCCCCGGCACTCACCGAATCCAAGCCTCGGCCTTCCCTCAGCCTCGAGACTGCCAGTCATTATCACCTCGTCGCCGTCCTCGAGGAACTTCCGCATGTCGCCATCAGGCAGCGCGAGCGGCTCGCTTCCCCGCCACGTAAGCTCGAGCAGGCACCCACGCGAGTCGGGCGAATCGCCCGACACTGTGCCGCTTGCAAGCAGATCGCCAGGCTTCAGGTTGCAACCGCTGCTTGCGTGGTGAGCAAGCATCTGGCCCGTAGTCCAGTACATTGCCGAAAATGGCGCCCGCGACAAGCGCACCGGGGCGATGCCCTGCTGGCGCATCTTCCGCGAGGAGAGATGCACCTCGAGAAAAGCGTTGACTCCACCACGGGCCTGGTCAAGGGGCGAGTAGAGGTAGTCGAGCACATCCGGGTCTCCCTGGCCGCGGGCCGCAGCAGCGCAGCGATACGGCTCGACGGCTTCCGCCGTTATCACCCACGGCGACATGCTCGTCGCGAAATTTTTGGCGAGGAAGGGTCCAAGCGGCTGGTATTCCCATGCCTGGATGTCCCGCGCCGACCAGTCGTTCACCAGGCAGAACCCGAATATGTGATCCGATGCCCGCGAGATTTCGATTGTCTGGCCCAGATCATTTCCGCCGCGGACAAAAAATCCCATCTCGCTTTCGTAATCGAGCATCGTCGATGGGCCATAGGTCGGACCGCCGGCACCCGGAGCCATCGTCTGGCCGTGCGGACGGCGAATATCGATCCCGCTCGCAACTATCGACGATGCACGCCCATGGTACCCTATCGGGACATGCTTGTAATTGGGCAGGAGCGGATTGTCCGGCCTGAACATGCTCCCGACGTTTGTCGCGTGGTGCACGGAAGCGTAGAAATCAGTATAGTCGCCGATCGCGGCAGGCAGCAGCATCCTCACATCGGCAATCTTGATCAGGATTTCTGACGACAGTTCCCGCGCGCGCGCGCCTTCCGGTGTGTCGGCGCGCAGAACTGTGCTTATCTCCTGCCTGAATGCGCGAAGCGCGTCCCGCTCAAGCGACATTAGCGAGTTGAGGCTTTCCTCGCAGCACGCGAGCGAAGCGGATGATGATTTGATGAGCCCTTCACCAAGGCAGGCCTCGATGTCGAGGACGCTGTCACCAATCGCCACCCCGGCGCGCGGACGATCCTCGTCGGATATGAAAATCCCGAAAGGAAGATTCTGAATCGGGAAATCCGTGGCACCGCCGGCCGAAGTCACCCAGCTCGACAACGCGGGGTCGTGCGTGATGTCGATCGATGACTCAGACAAGCGCTAGCTCCCTCGCTTCCGTCACCGGCTCAGTGAAGGAGCATGATCCGAACGAAAGAGCAAACTCGCGCCGCGTTTTGTCGAGAGATTCGAGACCGAGATGCCTGCCCCGCCAGGTTACTCCGGCCTCGTCGAAAAGAAACGCGGATGCGTCACGCTCCTCGAGAATCGCAAGAGCGTCGTCATCGCCTGCGCCGGCGTCGATGAACGCAGCTGCGAGAAACACATTCAGGTAGCCGAACATGTCAGAGGCCGGAGAGCCGGGCTCATAAGTGAGCGGGTACTCCGCGCGAACGAGATGATGAAGGCCGGCTGTCGCCTTGAACGGAACCGCGTGACGCTTGCACGCCCGCATGAACCGCAGGACTTCACCCGCCGAAGGTATCGAGTCCGCGGTGACGCCGCCGGTTCTCACCTTTGCAGCCGCGCGCTTGCCCGCCATCGCACCGATCAGCGAATCGACATCTTCCCCCGGCTTGACCTCGAGGAAGAGTTGAAAGAACCCGGGGTAAAACGCGATCGCGTCGGCGACGCCTTGTTTGTCCGTAACGGGCATCTCTACTGCATCGCAAACAGCACTTCCCTCGTCCGATCCCCTCCAGTGGCTGCAGTTGAACTGCAGTATGGCCTCGCGGTCCGGAACGCTGTCGCTGCCCGCTACCACACTCAGGCGCCACGGTTCGGCATCCTCGCCGCGCGGCAGGACGTCGAGCGCGGCGGCAGAAAACTCGCCCAGCCGTCGCGCCGGCAGCACGAACCTGCCAAGCAGGTCGCTCTCCGGGCCGGCGCGGTATCCGGCGTACGCGTTCACGGCGTCGGTCATCCCGAGCGAGGCCGGCGGAAACAGGCCCGCGTAGTCGATGATCCCTGAAAGAAACCTGCGCGCTGATCGCATTGCGCAAATCTACCCGCGAGCGGCGGGCTAAAGAACCGGAACCGACGGAGGACTGAGGGGAAGCGTCAGCGTAAAGGTGGACCCCTCACCCGCTGCGCTCTCCACGGTTACGTCGCCCCCCATGAGCCGGGCGAGCTCACGGCTTATCGCCAGGCCAAGGCCGCTGCCGTCGGCGGTTCTGGTGAGACCTGTCGACACCTGGACAAAAGGCTCGAAAATCGCCTCGTGCATGTCCTCGCCAATTCCCTTCCCCTTGTCCGCCACAACGATCGCGACGAGGTGATCGCGAACCTCGCACCGCACACTCACCGGCCCGCCGTGATCGCTGAACTTCGCCGCATTGGTGAGCAGGTTGACAAGGATCTGCTGAAAGCGCTCGCGGTCAGCGGTCACGGACGTGACCGGATCGCAAGGCTCGAAGGTGTACTGAATGCCATTATGTACCAGCAGGGGCTCGACGAGAAAATGAACCGCGTCGATTGCCGGCGCGACCGGTGTCGGCTCGAGGGCCAGGGGAATTCTGCCGGTCTCGGTCTTTGCGAAAGTGAGGATGTCGTTGACGATGCCGAGCAGGTGCTGCTGGCTCCTGCGGATCCGCACGATGGCTTCGCGCTGCTGCTCGCTTATCGGCCCGCGCATTCCAAGCTCGAGCAGCTCGGCATAACCGGCAATCGCTTTGAGCGGCGTGCGCAACTCGTGGCTCATCGTCGCCATGAAGTCGGTCTTCGCGCGATCGGCTATTGCGGCGTGCGCCACTGCGGCGACGGCCTCCTCCCTCGCCTGCTGGGCTTCCTGATAGAGCCACGCGTTGTCCATTGCCACGGCCGCCCTCCCCGCGAGGTCTTCAGCGAACAGGAGATCCTTCGGAGTGTAGCGCTGCTGAACGTCAGCCCCCACGAAGGTGATTGCTCCGAGAAGCCGTTCCCGCGCCTTGAGCGGGATCACCATGTATGTGCAGAAGCCGAGATTTCTCAGGATCTCGAGGTGACGCTTGTCGTGAGCGGCAGCGGTGAGCATCTCCTCATCCACTTCGGGGACCAGCTCCGGCTGCTGAGTCTTGAGAATCCTCGGAGCTCCGAACAAGTCTCCTCTGGAGGGCGGGTAATGTTCCTGGAGCTCGGCCGCGAGTGTCTGTGACGAAGGGTTCGGGTGGTATACGGCAAGCCTTCGTATCGCTGTCTCGGACTCGATCAGGTCGACCATGCACCA
>JBBQZF010000039.1:0-17428 GCA_038208015.1 Gemmatimonadales bacterium | reverse complement strand
CTGCTGATAGTCCCCGGGATGGAAGACTCTCCCATGCGGGTTATCGCGCAGAAGGCAGGGGTCACGGAAGTTCTTCAGAACGCCGGGGAGTGGAGTGGCGCGATGAAGGCCTTCACCGCCCGCAACGCGGGCAGGGTGTGCACGCTCGAGGTCGATGACCCCGAGATGGGGGCACTGGTCGAGGCGCGGTCGTATCCGTTAAGAGGTGTCGACTACGACCACAGGGACGGACGGCTCACCATCGGGGTTGGAGATGCAACAGGGACAGCGAGACATCTCACCCGCTCGGTGCCGGCGCCCGACTCGATCTCGATACTGAGTGTCGGCGGAAAGGATACCGCGATGTCAGTGGCGCACGGGGCCGGACAGACCCTGCTGACGTTCTGACTCCCCTTCGTTACCGGACGCCGCGAGTGTGCGGCATCCGGTAACGACAGTCAGCTACACCGCGTCGGAGAGTGACGTGAAGTTGAAGTCCTTCACCTTGAGTGAAGGCATCACGATCGGGCCGCCCTGCTCGGTTCCGGCAAGCCGGATCGACGGGCCGATCGCCTCGATGTTGTTGAGCATGAACAGCGGCGATTCGTTGAACCGGAAATTCTTGATCGAGCGCGTGACCTGCCCGTTCTCGATGAGGAACGTCCCGTCACGTGTGAGACCGGTGAACAGGATTGTCCGCGGATCGACCTGGCGGAGATACCAGAGTCGCGTCACGAGAATCCCCCTGGGAGTCGACTTGATCATCTCCTCCGTCGACGTGTTACCGCCCATCATCTTCATCGAGTTCGGGAACGGTGTCGGCCCCTTGTGTTGTTTCTGGGCCCAGAACCGGGAGTAGGCGAGGTTCTTCAGGACACCGTCCTCCACCCAGACCATTCTCCTGCCCGGGAATCCCTGGCCATCGAACGGCTGTGCCCTCAGCTGGGGATCCTGCGGGTCGGAGATGATGGTTACGCGGGGATCGACTATTCTCTCACCGATCTTGTTTCCACCACCGGTCTTCGTGAACGCGCTGCGTCCTTCGTCAGCCGTGCGCGCCTGAAGAGAGGCGCCCATCAGCTGGACAAGGTCGCCGACTGCCTGCGGCTCGAGAATTACGGTGTAACGCCCCGGCTCGATCGCCACCGGGTTCTGCGAGCGGCGCGCCTTGTCGATCGCAGTGTTGCTGATTTTCGCGAAATCGATCGCGCTCCAGTCGTTGTCAGTCGCGCCTGCCCAGCCCGAGCCGGTCCCGTCGTCAGTGCGGACCGTCAGAGTATAATTGGCGCCAGTTGAGCGGCTGTACGCGAACATCCCCCTGCTGTTGGCGAGCGCATTCGAGCCGGCGTTGACGACGATGAATCCCGCGGCCTGCAGGTCTCCGGCTTTTCTCGCCGGCTCGAGCGCGGTGAGCGCGGCCCGCGCGCGATCCTCCGGAGTGAGGTTGGCGGTGGACTCGAAGTATCTCTCGACTGGCAGATACTGCTGCGGTCCCAGCCCTTCGAGCCACTCCGGATCATCCGGCGAGAGCCGGGTGAGTGTCTCCGACTGCTCGACGACCCGCTTGAGCGACTCCTCCGACATGTCGTTGGTTACGGCAGTCGCGTGCTTCTTCCCCATCACGCTCGTCACAGCGATCTGCTGATTCCAGACTCCGCCCGCCGTCGACATCTGGTTGGCGGCGAAGCGCACATCGGCCTGATAACCCCCGCCGACATTGACGATCACCTCGTCGGCCTTCGACAGTCCCTTGATCTTGTCGACGACCTGCCGCGCCTCGGCCTCGGTCATAACCGCGCCTTCGGGAAGCATCGGCTCGCTTGCGCCGATGAGGCGTCGCGGCTCTCCCCTTCTATTCATCATGCCGCTCACGCCGTCCTCCCGGTATTTATCACGTTGATCTGCCTGAACCTGCTCGGAACCGAACCATGGCTCACCGCGTTAGACTGCGGCGGCTGGCCCTTTCCATCGTTGAAGCTCGCGCCGAGTTGGTATGACTTCGGTCCGCCGATCATGTCGAGGGCGTTCCAGAAATCAGGAGTGCGCATCTGGTAAGCAACGTCCTTCAGCATGCCCGTGATCTTTCCGTTGCGGATCTCGTAGAAAACCTGGCCTCCGAACTGGGCGTTGTAACGCTGCTGGTCGATCGAGAACGAACCATCCCCGATGATGGCAATGCCACGATCTGTCGCGGAAATGATGTCGTCCCAGCCGATGTCACGGGTGCCCGGCAGGAGCGAAACGTTCGGCATTCTCTGGAACTGCACCGTGCCCCATGAGTCAGCATTCGAGCAACCGTGAGAGCGTACCGGGACGCCGTTCTGGTCATACCACCACTTCAGCACGTTTGCCTGCTCGCGAGTGGTCTGGTAGTCGTTGAACATTCCATTCTTGACGATGAGGAAATCCTCGGGCTTCACTCCTTCATCGTCATACCCGATCGTCGCGCAGGCGCCGGGCTCTGACCTGTCACCGCGAACATTCATGAACTCGGGACCGTACTTGAGCTTGCCGAGCACTTTCTCCGGCGGCGCGACGAAGCTGGTTCCGGCGTAGTTCGCCTCGTAGCCCAGGGCGCGGTCGAGCTCGGTTGGATGTCCGATCGATTCGTGAATCGTGAGCCAGAGGTGCGACGGGTGAAGCACAAGGTCGTAGCGCCCAACCTCGACGGGCTTTGCCGTCAACTTCTGCACCGCCTCCTCGGCCCATTTCGGGGCATTGCCGACAAGATCCTGCTCGAGAACGTATTCCCAGCCGCGCCCGACTGGCGCGATCACGTTTGAGCGGGTCTGGAAATCCGACCTGTCTTCGGAGACGGCCGTGATCTGGAAAGGCATCGATGTCCGCACGATAGTCTGGCTTATCACCGAGCCTTCTGTATTGGCAAAGCTCCTGTCCTCCTTTACGAAGGCCAGACCGGAGGTCACGAACCTGACACCTTTCACCGCCATCGCCGCGGCATTAGCGCGAAGAAGCAGGTCGGCTCTCTGCTCGAGCGGAATCGTGAACGGGTCGATCGTGAACGCGCTCTTCCATGTCGCGTCCTTGTGCACTTCCGTTGGCGCGAACTGGACGGGCTGGTCGCGAGCGATGCGATTTGCCTTGGCTATCGCCACGGCTTCCCGGGCGGCGGCTGCCACTCCGTCGGCGGTGAGAAGCTTCGTCGCCCCGAACCCCCAGGTTCCATCCACGAGAGCACGAACGCCTGCGCCGATCGAGTCGGTGTCGGCGGTGTTGACGATCTGCTGCTCGCGGGTGAACACGAAGCTGTTGCGGTAACGCCCGATGCGGACGTCGGCGTAGCTGGCGCCGGCGGACCTGGCGGCGTTTATCGCCGTCATCATCAGCTCCCGGACCGCGTCGTCGGCGGGCATCTGAGCCGCACCTGGCCGCGTGATGAGGCCAGCCATTGCCTCGGCCGGGTCGAGCAGTCCGGCGGCGGCGATCCCGGCCGCGGTCATCCCGCTCTTCTTGAGGAAGTCTCGCCTAGTCTTCATTGATTCCAGGTTGGGGTGGTCAGAATTCGAATATCAAGGGCGGGTTGCAGGACCGCAACCGCGCACAGGGTCGCGCAACGCCGTCGAGGGGCTGATCTTACAAAAGAATTACAGATCGTGGACGATGCTTTGAGCGTCGCGGCCGCGTAGGTTAAACCTCATGGCGCTACAATCAGTTACGGCGAAATCACATACATCATCCCGCGAAGAGCTGCTCGAGGCTGCAGCGCGGCTCCGGGCCGAGGTCGCGCGGCGTATTGTGGGTCAGGAAGTAGTCATCGACGAGATCCTGATGGCACTCCTTGCCGGCGGTCATGCGCTGCTCGTCGGAGTTCCCGGCCTCGCGAAAACGCTGATGATCCGCAGCGTGAGCGAAGCGATGGACCTCGATTTCAGGCGCATCCAGTTCACTCCCGATCTCGTTCCCAGCGACATCACGGGTACCGAGATCATGGAGGAGGATACCGCAACCGGCGGCCGCTCGTTCAGGTTCGTTAAAGGCCCGATCTTCGCGAACATCGTCCTCGCTGACGAGATTAACCGTGCTCCGCCACGCACCCAGGCAGCCCTCCTCGAGGCAATGCAGGAACACAGGGTCACAGCGGCTGGAGAGACAATGCTGCTGCCGGAGCCATTCTTCGTTCTCGCGACGCAGAATCCTATCGAGCAGGAGGGCACTTATCCGCTCCCTGAAGCCCAGCTCGACAGGTTCCTGTTCGATGTCCGCGTCGGGTACCCGGATGAAGAGACAGAGGTCGGGATTCTCCGCTCGACGACTGGCAGCGAGCCCGAGCCACTGCGTCCGGTGATCAGCGGTCAGGAGACGAGAGCCCTGCAGCGGCTCGTGCGCGACATTCCGGCGGCCGACCCGGCTCTCAGGTTCGCGGCCCGGCTCGCCCGCGCCACCCGCCCCGCCGAGAGCGACGCGTCCGAGACGGTGAAGAAGTACGTCCGCTGGGGTGCCGGACCACGCGCCGGCCAGGCATTGATCCTTGGCGCCAAGGCGCACGCCCTGCTCGCCGGCAGGTTCGCGGTTTCACCGGCCGACATCATCCGCGTTGCGCGGCCTGTGCTTCGCCATCGCGTGCTTCCGAACTTCGCCGCCGAAGCCAAGGGGATCACTGTCGAGCAGCTCATCGACGGACTGCTCGAGGACGTGAAGCCTCCCAAGAGCGACATCAAGCTGTAAGCGATGGCTTTCTGGCGGGAAGACGGCCGCGAACAAGTCGTCGAGCGCGAATCTGCCGCCGCGGTGCAGGACTTCGCGGCGGTTCTCGATTCTGTCCGCGGGATAAGATGGCCGGCAAGGTTCGCGGTGAGGGGCGGAATCCCGGGCGCGCACACGTCGCGCATGAGAGGCATTTCGGCCGAGTTCACCGAATACCGCCCCTACAGGCAGGGGGATGATCTCGGAAGAATAGACTGGAAGCTCTTCGCCCGTAGCGACCGCGCGTTCATAAGACTATCGAACGATCGCGCGATCCTCCCGACGATGATCGTGCTCGATGCAAGCGCGTCGATGGCGTTCCCGGTCGAGACGATGGCGAAGTGGAACTTCGCTTCACACCTCGCCGCAGGTCTTGCCGCCGTCGCCCGCAGCTCGGCGGATCCGGTCGGAATGGTGATCGCGCGAGAAGGGAAGCCGGTGCAGCTCCAGCCCCGCACCAGGCAGGGCGTAATTCACGAGATGATCCGCGCGATAGAGGATGCACCGCCGGGCGGCAGTGACCCGCTGACGCCTGCATTCACCGCGGCTTCGCGCGTCAGCGGGCGGGTGGTCCTGATAAGCGATTTCCTCGGAGATGCCGATGACCTCCTCAACAATGCGGCACGCGCGATCGCCGGGGGACGCGAGGTTCACGCGATACATGTCGTCGCTCAGGAAGAGCTCGATCCGCCGCGCGAAACCTTGCTCGTCTCGGATCCCGAGGTGCCTCAGATCCGGCGACCGCTGACTGGCGATGTGCGGGACCAGTACCTTGAAGCGTTCGGGGCGTGGCGCGACACGCTTGCTCACGGCTTGAGCGATGTCGGTGTCGCGTATACGATGGCGGTCGCGGGGGCAGAGGCAATCGACCACGTCATCCGCCGCATCACGGCACCGCGCGGAACGGCGGCCATCGCATGATGTTTCTGGCCCCGGGATATTTTCTCGCCGCGTTTGCCGTGGCGGCGGCGGTCATCGCGCTGCATTTCATCGTAACGCGACAGCCCCGCGCCGGGATCCTGCCGACCGCGCGGTTCGTGCCGGAGCTTCCGGCGACCGCAACCGCCCGCGCGACACGTCCCTCGGATCTGCTGCTGCTGCTCCTGCGAGTGCTGCTTGTTCTCGCTGTCGGCGCGGGGCTGGCGCAGCCGGTCGTAAAACCCTCTCGCGGCGAGGCTGCAAGGGTGATTCTCGTGGACGCATCCCGGTCGGTCGCGGACATCGATGCGCTCCGCGACAGTGTTCGATCAGTGTACCGTCCACAGGACGCGCTCGTCGTGTTCGACTCGGCAGCGAAGATGCTCGCAGTCGATCCTGGCGACTCGATCGATGTCTTGTCACCTTCGGCCAAAAGGGGAAACCTTTCGGCTGCGTTGATAGTTGCGATGCGAGCCGGAAGCTCGCTCCGCGAATCCGCCGACAGTCTCGAGCTCGTCATCGTCTCGCCATTCGCCGGGGAGGAAGCAGGCCCCGCGCTCGACAGTGTCCGCTCGTTGTGGCCGGGCGGTGCGCGGCTTGTCGTTGCGGGCCGCGGCGAACCGCAGCCCGAACCTGCCGGTGCGCTGTCCCTGCAGCGTGCGGAGATTCGCGAGGCCACGCCGGCAGACCCACTCAGCGTGACAGCTGATCTGACATCTGTCGCCGGCGGAGCGGCAATCGTCCGGCGGGGTTTGTCGGATGCCGATTCCGCTCGCGGGGGCCCACTCGTTGACTGGCCCGTTTCGGCGCGCCCGCGAGGGGCGTCGCCGCGCGCCGTTGCGGATACGATCGGTGGCGTCACCGCTGATTTCACGACAGTTGTCGCGGGATTCGAGCGAGGGTGGATCTATTCTTCGGATTCGGTCGCTGGCGGGGAGATCATCGCCCGTTGGATAGATGGCGAACCGGCAGCCGTAGAATGGAAGAATGGCGATAGCTGCCTTCGCTCGGTGTCGGTCCCCGTGCCGATTGCCGGCGACCTGCCGATCCGCGGAGACTTCGTCAGCCTTTTCGGCATTCTCGCGGCTCCGTGCCTCGGCGAGGGTGAAGCTGTCCCAATGAACGAGTCTCTCCTCGCGACGCTTCGGGGAAATGGAGGGCTCGTGCCTCGCGAGGCATTCCGCCCTCGCGGAGATGTGAGGTCATGGCTCGCGCCGTGGCTAATCGCCCTGGGATTGGTGTCGGCGGTCATCGAGCTGTTCATGAGGCGCCGCCCAGCGCTTGCGACGCGGGAATCAACTCGGGACAACGTGCGGATGGATTCCGCGGCATGACCGCCCTCGAGAGAGTCAGGTCTGCCCGCCGTATCCTGGGCACGGGCGCAGTAATCCAGGCACTCGGATGGGGTATCGCCGTGGCGCTGGGAATGCTTGCGGTGTTCTCGTTCGCAGCGCTTGGCATTCCCGATCTTGCGGTGAATCCCGGTTGGAGCTGGGTGGCTGTGGGCGCCGGCGTCGCGGTGTCGGCAATGCTTGCCTGGAGATCGCGGCACATCAGGTCTGTCGAGAGGGTCGCGCTCTGGCTGGAGGAAAAGGTTCCTGCATTGGAGTATGCGCTGGTCACGGCGGTCGAGCGGAGCGATACGCGGGGGATTTCGGCGGAGGCAGATGCGGGCATCGAAGCCGCAGTCGCAAGGCAGCGCCTGTCGGTTACGACCCGCACCACGTTCGGCCGAACGATCGGGCCGGGCATCGCCGCGGCGATTGTCGCAGCTCTACTACTATATGTATCACCCTCGGCGGCCTTTGGAGGCGGCGGACTGTTTCCGGGAGCCCCCTTCGGGGCGCCGGCAGGTTCGGAAAACGAAGCGAGCCGGCTTGAAGATCTCGGAGTGCAGGTCATTCCGCCGCAGTATTCCGGCGAGCGGAGGATCGTTCTCACGGACCCGTCGTCGATAGCGGCGCTTGTCGGCAGCCGTATCATCATTCGCGGTGAAGGTGGCCCCGACGGCGTAACCGGGACTGTCGGATCGAGCGCCCTGGGTTTCGCTGCGCTGCGGGGCGGCTGGTCGGCGTCGCTGGTAATGCCGGCGAAGCCCGCGGCGCTGACGCTCCGCGACAGGGACTTCGAGCGGATCATCGTGCTCGAGCCGCGCACCGACAATCCGCCGCGGATCGTTCTGACATCACCCGCCCGCGACAGCACGCTGAGGGCGGCCCGCCTCACGCTTCGTCTCGAGGCCTCGGCGACCGACGACATCGGACTCGGCGCGGGCTACTTCGAGTATCTGATAACGACGGGATCAGGCGAGATATTCAGCGCGAGAACCCTGACGACGCCTGTCGTTCAGTTCAACGGGTCAAGGCGCGGAAGTCTCGCCGCAACACTCGATCTCGCCACGCTGAATCTCAATCAGGGTGACGTCGTTTCGATTCGCGCGATCACGCAGGACGTTAACACGGTGAGCGGGCCCGGCCTGGCCACATCCGACACGCGAACCTACAGGATTGCGAGAGCCGACGAGTACGACTCTGTATCTGTCGACGCCGCGGGACCGCTCCCAATCGACAGCTCGGCAATGAGCCAACGGATGCTCATCCAGATGACCGAGCAGCTATTGAAGGAGCAGAGCCGGTTGACCCGGGATGAATTCGTCAGGCGCGCGACGAACATCGGCGACCTCGAGGACAGGATCAGGAAGCGGGTGCATGAGATACTCTACGATCAGGAGGGCGGCGCCGAAGGCGAGGAGCCGGAACCGGGCGCGCCGACTGATGTCGATGCTCACGATCACTCAGACGAGGCAGTGCCCGCTCACAACAGCGACCTTCTTGAGGCCTACAACGCTCTTTGGGAAGCGGTCAGATCACTCCAGATCGCGGAGCCTCAACCCGCACTTCCGCCGATGCGCGTTGCGCTGCGCGCGCTCGATCGTGCCCGCCTGGCGAACCGGCTGTATCTGCGCGGGCGGCAGCCAACCGTCATCGTCGATATCGAGCGAGTGCGGATGACAGGCAAAGAGAAGGGGTCGGCAAGTGTTCGGACACCCGTGACAAGGGCCGACTCGGTGCGTGCGCGGCTCGACGGTGGTTTCGCAGCCGCGATAGAATTGCTTCAGTCGAGACCGGCCGACGCGGTGAGGGCGCTCACGCTGCTCCAGGTCGACGCTCTCTCGGTAGCACCGGGGTTTGCCTCCGCGGTGGGAGAAGCGATAGAAGCTGTGAGAAGGGGACGCGACGCAACGCTGCCGCTGCTTCGGGCAAGGCGCTCCCTCAGGGGTGACCCGACAGGGGGGCCGGGGTTGCCGGCATGGTCGGGGGACGGATGAGCGAGTTCGTATTCTGCACCGGGAGATATGAATCCGGGGACTGGGACAGCGCCCCGATTCTTCCCGCGAACATCATCGACTCTGTCGCGCGGTACACTGACATTCCGACCGCGCCGGCCGCGGTAATCGTCCCGCTCTCTTCGCCGCGGATACTCGACTATCCGTTCGTGTACCTGACGGGCCACCTGCCGTTCAGGTTCACCGAGGCCGAGCGCCGGAACGCGAGACGGCTCGTCGAAAGGGGCGGGATGATCTTCATCGACGATCACAACCACGATATCGGCGGGGTGTTTCACAAGACGGCGATGGAGGAGATAACGCGCAGCTTCGCAGCGCCCATTGACCTGCCCAACGATCACCCGCTCTACCGCGCATTCTTCAAGTTCGAGGATGGGCCGCCCACCACCAGCCACGAGCTGAACGGCTGGGGTGACAACCTCGTTCACAAGCACCTGAAGGCGGTGATGCGTGGCGATCGCATCGGCGTGCTTTACAGCAACAAGGATTACAGCTCGGAGTGGAACTACCACCCCGAGAGCAAGCGCTTCTCCGCCGTCGACAACACGCGCTTCGGCGTGAACATCATCGTGTATGCCCTCACGCGCTGAGACCCGCGGCAGGATCGAGCTCGGGCTTCGGGCGGCGAGCCTCGTGCTCATCGCGTGGATGTTGTGGCTGTCCCTCGATCGCGGCGCGAGGAGCACGAGCGCCTCATCGAACTCGGTTGGGTTGAAGGAATCCCTTCGGGCCTGGTCGGTTGCCGGAGTGCCACCTGATCAGATCAGGCTGTCTCTCGCCAGTGTTCCGTCACCGCGGGAGCGGGACTGGATCGCCGCGCTTGCGGGTGCGGGCAGCAAGGTCTCATGGACAGGTGACCTGCCCGCCGTCGCCGTCATGGCTCAGCCTGTCGCGTCGCCGAGAGGCGGGATCAACGTTCTGTCGGCAGGGCCGGAGGGTTCATCGATCGTCCTGGCTGATGGACTTGGTCCGCTCGACACGACTGAGGCGCGCGGGGGCGGAGCGCGGTTCACGATTCCGGCAGCGACGGAAATTCTTTCGGTCAGCACCGGAGGAACCATTGCGCATGCGCCGGTTCCCGAGAATCCCGGCATCCGACGGCTGCTCGTGTTGGGCCGCGCAGGGTGGGAATCGAAATTCATAGTCACCGCACTGGAGGAAGATGGATGGGCTGTCGATGCCTCCGTGTATGTCGCGCCGGGCGTGAATGTCACGCAGGGGACAGTTTCTCCGATCGATACGGCACGTTACTCGGCGGTAATAGCAGTCGATGCCTCGCCAGCCTCGCGCGCGCCGGCGATTGCTCAGTTCGTCTCCCGCGGCGGCGGTCTCGTGATGCTTGGAAGCGCGGCAACAATCGCCGGATTCGAGCCACTGCGTGCCGGGACTGCGGGGCGCCTCAGCGCTCCGGACCTGGCCAGGGAGGACGGGGAAACTACCCTTGCGTCGATTCCACTGGTTCCGGTTGCGTCAATCAGAGCCGATGCGGTCGCGCTCGATGTGAGGCGGGGTCTGATTGTTTCCGCGGCGCGCAGGCACGTTGCCGGACGGGTTCTTCAGCTCGGCTACGTCGATACCTGGCGCTGGCGCATGAGTGGAGGTGACGACTCGATGGATGATCACCGCGCCTGGCTGACGCGGGCAGTCTCCAGCGTGGCGAGAGTGACACCGGGCGCTGTCGTACCACTTGACACGGTAGACAGCGCACCGATGGCCGGACTCGTCGCGTCACTCGGGCCGTCCGGTGAGGTGCAGGGCCCGGGGCTGGCGTCGTCTGCTGCCTCGGTCCCGCGCTGGTGGATCTTCGGGCTGCTGGCAATCACCCTGGCGGGTGAATGGGCCTCCCGGCGTTTCAGGGGGCTGAGGTAGACCGGGCGTGAGCATTCGCGCCGGCATTCGCTAATTTCACAGCTTCATGGACCTGCTCTACGGATACCTGCGGAATTACTGGAAGCTGATCGCGCTCGCGCTGGGGCTGGCTGCGACGAATCAGATATTCTCGCTGCTCGACCCGCTGATCTTCCGCCACATCATCGACGGATACGCTACCCGGTATCAGGAATACACTACCGACGAGTTCCTCAGGGGCGTGTCCCTCCTGCTCGGGGCTGCGGTAGGCGTCGCTTTCGTATCGAGAGTCGCGAAGAATTTTCAGGATTATTTCGTGAACGTCATCGTGCAGCGACTTGGCGCGCAGATGTACTCCGACGGAATCCGTCATTCGCTCGAGCTTCCGTATGCGGTGTTCGAGGACCAGCGGAGCGGTGAGACGCTCGGGAAGCTCCAGAAGGTGAGGAGCGATGTCGAGAAGTTCATAACGATGTCAATCAACATGCTGTTCACGACGCTCGTAGGGGTCGTGTTCGTCATGGTTTACGCGTTACACGTTCACTGGGTCATAGCACCGGCGTTTCTGATGACCGTACCGCTCCTCGGAGTGCTTTCGTCCGTGCTCAGCAAGCGGATAAAGGTCATTCAGAAGGAGATTGTGGCGGAGACGACGGCTCTCGCGGGATCGACGACTGAATCGCTGCGCAACATCGAGCTGGTGAAGAGTCTCGGCCTCGCGGATCAGGAGGTGCGGCGGCTCAATGCGACAACCGAAAAGATCCTGAAGCTCGAGCTGAAGAAGGTCAGGTACCTGAGAAGCCTCAGCTTCATTCAGGGGACGTTCGTCAACCTGCTGCGCACGAGCATCCTGTTCCTGATGCTCTACCTGATCTTTACGCAGGAAATAACTGTCGGGCAGTTCTTCTCGCTCCTCATCTACTCGTTCTTCATCTTCGGGCCGCTCCAGGAGCTGGGGAACATCATCAACACGTACCGCGAGACCGAGGTGTCGCTCGAGAATTTCCGGGCGATACTTGCGATGCCGAAGGATCCGAAGCCGGCCAACCCCGTTCCTGTCGATGATCTGGATACGCTCGAGTTTCGCGACGTGAGCTTCACCCACCAGACCGCGCACGTTCCAGCCTTGAGTGAGATCTCATTCAGCGTGAAGCGGGGTGATACGATCGCCTTCGTGGGCCCATCGGGGGCAGGGAAGACGACCCTGGTGAAGCTGCTCGTCGGCCTCTACCCGCCGAAGGAAGGCTCGATCCTTTACAACGGGTTGAGTGGTGACGTGATTGATCTCGACAACCTGCGCGAGCGGATCGGCTTTGTAACACAGGATTCACAGCTTTTCTCCGGCACGATTCGCGAGAACCTGCTGTTCGTCCGGCCGGATGCAACTGACGCTGAGTGTCTCGATGTGCTCAGGAAGTCTGCCGCGCATTCGCTGCTTGCCCGTGCCGATAGCGGGCTGGATACGGTCATCGGCGAAGGTGGCGTCAAGGTCTCGGGGGGTGAGAAGCAGCGCCTCTCGATCGCGCGCGCCTTGCTGCGGCGTCCTCATCTCCTTGTGTTTGACGAGGCGACGTCTTCACTCGACTCCCTCACCGAGGAGGAGATATCCCGTACGATGCGCGACGTTGCGAGCGATCGCGCGGTGATGACGATTCTTATAGCACACCGGCTTTCGACAGTGATGCATGCCGATTCCATCTATGTGCTTGAGAGGGGCCGTATCGTGGAGTCGGGCAGGCATGAGGATCTGCTCGAGCGCATGGGCCTTTATTACGCGATGTGGCGGCAGCAGGTGGGCGAGCGGCGGATTTCAGCGGCTTCGGCTGTTCCCGCGATGGCGAAACAAGCGGTGGCAACTGTCTAGCACAATATTCGAAATCGTGGCGAGGGCAGCATGCTGAAACCCATGGGGAGAACGGATTGTGCGGATTTTACGGATTGGGCGGATCAGACACTGGGCAGGATGCGTCGTGGTGATTCTCAAGCTAATGTCGTAGAAGCATCGCCTCGTTTTTGTGGTTTTAACACAGAACGACAGTGGAATCTTTCTGTATAAGGCAGCCGGTGCTCGACCCGGCCCGCCTGCCCTCCACGCGCTTGATCCGCCCGATCCGTAAAATCCGCGCAATCCGTTCACCCCATGGGTTTCAAATGTTGGCCGCGGCGGGTGTGCAAGTTTCGGGACGACGAGCGTCATACGAGCAGATACTTCACCGAGCCAATAAATGAAAAACGTCTCAATAGTGTTGGGCGCCGCTCTTCTTCTCGCCTGCAGCGATGCTGCGAGAGAGGAATCCGAGAGTGCTCAGTCGTCCGAGTTGACCGGGTCCGCTGCAGATGCCGCCGCGAACCGGATGGACATGTCGAAGCAGGTGGCGGGGATCGGTGCCGCCGCGCTTCAGGACGGATCAGCGCCACCAGCAGCCCCGTTACCCGATCGCCAGGCGGCCACTCAGGGGCCGGCATCGCAGGTTGCGCCGAGTATGCTGATCAGGACCGGAGCGGCGTCGATCGAGGTCGACAGGCTTGACCCCGCAATCATCAAGGTCAGGCAGCTTGCCGCCCAGCTTGGCGGGTATGTCGCCAACTCGTCGATAAGCGGGGGACGCGACCAGATAAGGAGCGCGACGCTCGAGCTCAAGATTCCCGCCGCGCGGTATGACCAGGCCGTCAGCGGGCTTGGCGGAATAGGCAGGGTCGAATCGGTGAACACGAATGTCGAGGATGTGGGCGAGGAATTTGTCGACATAACCGCGCGCGTGGCGAACTCGAAGAGGCTGGAGGAGCGGCTCGTCGGACTGCTTGCAACCCGGACCGGAAAACTCGAGGATGTGCTCGCGGTGGAGCGCGAGCTTGCCCGGGTGCGCGAGGAGATCGAGAGATACGAGGGCCGGATCCGTTTCCTCAGGACGCGAGCCGCCGTGAGCACGTTGTCGGTCACCGTGCACGAGCCCGCACCGCTGCTCGGCCAGAGTCCAGGCGAAAACCCCATCGTAGGCGCGCTCGTGCAGGCATGGCGCAACTTCGTGGGGTTCATTGCCTGGCTGATCGCCTCCCTTGGCGTCCTGATTCCGGTCGCGATCATTGCCGCCGGCGGGTGGTATGTCTTCCGGGCGATCAGGTCGAGAAAGTAGCGGCATTTAAACCTCTGGGACCGGGGCGGCATCGTATTCATGGTGACGGTTTCCCTGGCTACTGACGCGGCGGGATCCGCCGGCTCGAGCGAGGTGGTACGCCGCGCTCAGGCCGGCGACGCTGCAGCGTTCGAGATTCTCTACAGGCAGCATTCGCCAGGACTTTTCGCGCTGTGCCTGCGGCTTTCAGGCGGGACAAAGGCCGAGGCGAGCGAGCTCATGCAGGACGTTTTTATTCGCGCGTGGCGCGGGCTCGGGACCTTTCGCGGCGAAAGCGCATTTTCGTCGTGGCTTCACCGGCTCGCGGTGAATGCGATGCTGGAGTCGGTGAGGTCGGAGAATCGTCGGACCGCGAGAGTGATCACGATGGACGATCCGGCTTCGGTCGGGGCCGCGGCAATTACGGAGTCTCCCGACCTGCAGGTGGACCTCGAGCGCGCGATCGCAGGGCTTCCGCCGGGAGCGAGGATGGCATTCGTGCTTCATGAGATCGAGGGCTACAGGCACGAAGAGATAGCGCGGCAGCTCGGAGTGGCCACGGGAACTGTAAAGGCGCAGTTGCATCGCGCGCGGAAGCTTCTCATTCAGGCGTTGAACAGATGACAGACGAATCACTCGATCAGGAAAATCTCGACGATCTTGCCAGGCGAACGGCGCTTCTTCCCCGCGAGATGGAACCGCCAGCGGACGCGTGGAATGCCATCAAGGCCGCCATTGAGGTCCCGCGGAACACGGTGCCCATGGCCTTCTGGCAGCGTCCGGCGTTCCTTGCGGCGGCGGGGCTTTTGCTCGTCGCCGGCTCATCCGCAATTACCGCTGTCGCGATCGGGCGCAGCGCGCCGCGTGAGGATGGTTCAGCCATCCAGACATCGTCGTCGGCGCTCCCGCCGGGTGTGCCCGCAACGCTCGCCGAGTTCACGATCGTCGAGAACGACTACATCTCCACCGCTAACAGGCTGCTCGAGATGGTCGAGGGCGATCAGGTGTACCTGACTCCCGAAACGATCGAGAAACTGAAGGAAAGCGTGCGCGTGATAGACGCAGCGATCATCGAAGCCCGGAGCGCGCTCGCCGAGGATCCGGCGAACCCGCAGCTGATCGAGATGCTTTCGACGTCGTATAACCAGAAGCTCGACCTGCTGAGACGCACCGCAGACATGGGAAGGAGCTGATGATGTCGCGGCTTTGCCTGCTCGTGGCCGCCATCGCAGGCGGAGTCCCGCTCGGGGCGCAGGGGAAGGTCGAGCGCGGACTGCCGCTGGCGTCTGATGGCGCCGTGCGGATCTACAACACTGTCGGCAGCGTCCGCGTCACCGGATGGAGTCGCGATTCGATAGTCGTGCGCGGGTCGCTCGGGCAGGGCAATTCGTTGCACTTCGGCGGAACCAGTTCGGCGGTGAAGATGTTCGTCGAGGGCCGGGACGAAAGAAATCCTGCCGCCGCCGCGATCGAGGTGATGGTGCCGCACCGAAGCAAGGTATGGGTCAAGACCGCGAGCGCGACCATCGAGGTGAGCGGAGTTTCCGGCAGTCTCGATCTCTACGTGGTCGGCGGGAGGATCAGCGTGAATGGAAGCCCGGCCGACCTCAATGCGGAAGCGATAGATGGTCCGATAAAGATCGTGGGATCGCCCGGCTGGATTCGCGCGAAAAGTGCCAGCGGCGATGTCATGTTCGACGGGTCGAGCGCGGATGTGACGCTGTCGACCGTGAGCGGGAAGATCGATGCGGACGGCAGCGGGTACGAAAAGGCGAAGTTCGAGAGCGTGACGGGAAGCATCAGGTTTGCGGGAAGCTTCCGCCCAGGGGGCAGCGTCACCTTCGATACTCACAGCGGGTCGATCGAGGTTGGCCTGTCGTCGAGCGGGCGCGCTGATTTCGACATCGTCTCGATTGCCGGGCAAATCACCAACCGCCTGACATCAACTCGTCCCGTGAAGGGAAGATACGGTCGCGGATCCGAGCTCAACACCTCGAATGGCGGTGGCGGGACCCGCGTTGCGATTCGTTCGTTCAAGGGGCCTGTATCGCTGGTCAAGCTCGACTGAGGAGCTTGCCATGATCGTTTCAACCATGTGAGGCCAGCCGGCATCACATCTCCGACAACAACTTCATGGAGATGCAGATGCTTCGCTCAGCTAAGCGCCGGGTCGGTCTGGCGACATTCCTTCTTTTCGCGGTATCCGGGGTCGCGCTGTCGGGCCCGCCGTGGATTGCGATCGAGTACCCTGTCAATCCGCATGATCCCGGCACGCGGGGCGCATTCATGACCGTCCGCACGTATCACCATGGCGACCTCACTGCCTATGAGATATCAGGTACGGCGGAGGGCCTTGTGAATGGAAGACGGCAGTCGGCAAAGCTCGATATCCGCAGGCTGCCCCAGGCGGGTTCATACGCGGTAAGGTGGCAGAAGCCCGCCAGCGGAAACTGGGCCCTGCTCATCACGACTACGCGCGACAACAATCACATGGCCTCGGCGCTGGTCGATATCGATGCGCGCGGCCGCGTCGCAGGCGTGACGGTGCCGTCGAATCCGGTCGAGGGCGGACGGTGGCAGGTACCGCGGCGGGTGGCGTCGGCAGAAGTTGATGCGATCCTGAGGCGCTGAAGCGTTGAAGTCCACGCGAGTCGTGAGTGTCCAGTCGATCAGTTCTCAGTTGTCAGTACTGAAAACTGAAAACTCAGAACTGGAAACTCACGACTCGCGTGGTCTTCATGGGTTGAGCCAGTAAGAGATCTTCACCGCGGACATTCGTCCTGAAGCGCGTCTCCACACCCTGGTTCGGCTCGTACTCGAGGAACTTGTCGATCGACTGTGCCGTCTGCCACGCGGGATCGTCGAGGTTGCCGTCGAGCACCGGTGCCGCAGCTGCACGGGATGCCATCGCAGCAGTAGGCGACGCACTGGAAGTAACCGGCAGCTCACGAGCCCCGACCGACGCCGTCGAAGCGAGGGATGTCGCCCCCTGTGCTGTGAGAATCGATGGGAACAGCAGAGCCGCTACAACAGAAATGAATCTCATGGGACCGCCTGAACGCAGTGAAAAGGGTCGGACAGATATCGGGCAATTACGTTTTGAGACAGCAGGATTCAACAAACGGTTTGAAGCCGGCACGATGCCGGTATTCATCGAAGTGTTTGACAATGCGCACGAATACATCATTATGAGTTTCCCCCGGACCCGACATGCCGTCGGGGGCTTTCTTACCACATTCGGACAGATGTAATGAAGTGTTCCCGCCTGCTGCTCTCCCTCGTCGCGACTGTATCCGCTGTGATGCACGGGCAGGTCGCGTACGGGCAGGTGGCCGACCCGGGACAGGCAGGGTCAGCAACAATCAGCGGAGCCGTAGTCGCTGACGGAACGGGGTTTCCGATTCCATTCAGCACCGTGAGGCTCCAGCCCATAGGTCGGGAGCGTTTCGCGGACAGGGAAGGGTCGTTCGTTTACTACTCCGTTCCGCCCGGCTCCTACGAGCTGCAGGTACGGATGCTG
>JBBQZF010000038.1:0-17560 GCA_038208015.1 Gemmatimonadales bacterium | reverse complement strand
CAGCTGGCTGGTGTTGCCGGAAATCTCCGCGAGGTGCTTTGCCTCTGACACGGGGACCGTCTCATCAGCGTCACCGTGAATTATCAGCCACGGCGCGCGCACTCGCTCGGCCGCAGCCGTGATATTCAAGCGGGTTTCGCCGAGCTCCTCGATTTCGCGAAGGAGCTCATTGCTCACTGGAATCGTCTGGCCGGTGCGCGCGTTCGGGATGTCGATGTAGCCGCGTTGCCGCCAGTCCGCCACGAGCTCGGGCGGCCATCGGTTTACATGAGAGATCGCGGCCCATGTGACGAGCGCCTTCACATCCGAGTCGCTCGCCGCGTGGAGAATGGCCATGCCGCCTCCCCGGGAATGACCCATCAGCCCGTACCCGCCGCCGATCCAGCCATGCACCCGCGCCTCGGCGACAACTGCTTCGATGTCGTCGAGCTCCCGGGTAAACGTGTTGTGAGTGAAGGCAAGCGGGTTCGTGAAGTTCTCCCGGTCCTCCCCTATCCCGCTTCCGGAAAAATCGAAGGTGATCGCGGTGATCCCGGCCTCGGCAAGTTTTTCGGCAAGGATGGGAAAGAACGCGAACCTGGCGAAGCCCTTGAAGCCGTGACAGATGACGACGCACCCGGCAGGATTGTCGGGCAGCCGGGCTTCACCGCGGATGATGAGTGGCACCTTTTCACCAGGGTTCCGCCACACCTCGAACGGTTCGAGGCGCATCCCGGCCTTATTCAACCTCTCCGCCGGCGTCAGCCCACCCCCGGATCCCGCCCGCCATCGAGGCTACGTCCGAGTATCCCATCTGCTGCATCGTATCGGCTGCGAGAGCCGAGCGATTCCCGCTCGCGCAGTACACGACGACCTTGCTGTCGCGGGGGACAGCTGACTCCACTTTCTCCTCCACGTCTGCCAGCGGGATCAGGACAGCTCCCGGAATGTGAGCCATGTTCCACTCGTTCGGCTCGCGCACGTCGAGAAGAACCGTATCAGGGGTTCTGTCCCGCAGGGCGTCGGGGGCCGATACCTGTTTCACCCTCGACTTTGCGTCCTCGACGAGGTCCCCTCGCGATTTTCCGAACATTCGATTTCTCCCGGATAAGGCTGTTCTTCATTATACCGCAACTCATCTACCGCCGGTCACGTGCAGGGTGCAGTCGCCGGCCCGCATTTCTGCAAAAGCCCCGAGGGGGATCGTCCACTGGTCGCCGATGTGCCCGAACGGCGCTCCGGCGAAGCAGGGAATTCCCGCGGAGTCGGCCGCTTCAGCGATTACCTCGTCTATCGTGCGGTTGTCCTCTGCCTGCTCGCCTTCGGGTCGCCTGAAGTCTCCCGCAACTATGCCGGCGCAGCGCTCGAGTCCTCCGGACAGGAGAAGCTGCTGCATCATCCTGTCCACGCGGTAGACGGCTTCGTCGATGTCCTCGAGCAGGAGTATTGTCCCTTCCAGGTCTATCGACCATGGCGTCCCGATCAGGGCCGTGACAAGCGCGAGGTTGCCGCCGGCAAGGCGTCCGGCGGCAATTCCTGAGCGTAGCGTTCGGCCTTCGGGAGCCGCCCCGCACGAGTCGGTCTGGTCGATCAGCGCGCGCGCGAGGTTGTCGCGGGAGAAGTCACTCAGCTCGCCACGCGCTGTCGGTCCGTGGAAAGTCACGATTCCGCACCCGCGGTGAATTGCAGCGTGAAGCGCTGTGATATCGGAGAACCCTATGACGGGGCGCGGATTTGTTTTGAGAGCTGGAAAATCGATGTCGCGCAGGAGCCTCATGGCACCGTACCCGCCGCGCACGCACCAGATCGCATCTATCGAGTCATCGCGGATCGCCGAGTTGAGATCGTGAAGTCGCTGCTCGTCAGATCCGGCAAAGTATGCGTGTGCCGCGGCAACGTTCTCCGCCACGGCCGGAACCCATCCCAGAGACCTGACATTCTCAGCGGCACGCTCGATGTGCGCAGGATTTCGTATGACTCCAGATGGCGCTACCAGAGCTACGCGTGAGCCGGCAGGTAGAGGCCTGACGGGTGCGAGCGCATTTGATGTCATATGGCGGGTCGGGGGACTTTGAGTGCTCTTGTCGCGGCGGTCGGGAGCCTGAAACGTATGCGAACGGAGGAGAGGGTCAACGAATAGGCCACCGCATGGCATGTCGATTGCGCCGGTTTCAATGACTTCGACATGGGACACTCATGACCGGCGACGAGAAACTCGGCAGCAAGAAGGATCCGCTCAGGGATCCAGAGGACACGACGGATCGCGCGACCTCAGGCAGTCGCGAGGAAAGCATGACCGAATCCGGTGACGATGCGTTCGGACGAGACGGCGAGCAGAGGCCGGGCGAGAGTGGCACGACGCCTCTCGGAGGTGAGTCGAAGGATTCGGGGAACCGTACTGGGCCCGGCGGGGTTGAGGGCACCGAATGAAACATCTGGCCTGAGCAAAAACCTGGCGGTACAACATGAAAATTTTCGTAGCTGGAGCCACCGGCGTGGTCGGTCGTCGCCTCATACCCATCCTCATCGATGCGGGGAGCGAGGTCACGGCTGTGGCGAGATCACCGCGCAAGGCCGCTCAGCTGAAAAAGCAGGGCGCGACGCCTGTGAAGGTCGACCTGTTCGATCCTGCTGCGGTCGAGGACGCGGTGATGGGCCACCACACCGTGATAAACATCGCGACTCGAATTCCCTCCGGGATGAAGGCGATGATGCCAGGCGCGTTCAATGAAAACTCGCGGCTGAGAATCGAGGCGTCCCAGAATCTCGCGTCGGGCGCGATCGCCGCGCGCGCGCAGCGCTTCGTCCAGGAATCATTTGCCATGACTTACCCGGACCGCAGCGATGAATGGATAGATGAGAACGTCGAAATCGAGCCGTCGAGCTACGTTGAGAGCGTGCGGCATGCTGAATCCGCGGCCGACGAGTTCACGAAGTCCGGCGGTGCCGGCGTAGTCCTTCGCTTCTCGATGTTCTACGGTCCCGACTCCTCACTCACGCAGGATCTCGTGAAGGCGGTGAAGAGCGGGCTGGCTCCGATGTTCGGCGGGCCAGATGGGTACATGTCATTTGTGTGGACTGACGACGCGGCCGCCGCGGTCTTCGCCTCGCTGAAAGTGCGGGCGGGTGTCTACAACGTGACAGATGACGAGCCGATGCGGCGCGGGGAGGCACTTGGACTTCTCGCTTCGGCACTCGGGGCAAAACCGCCTAGAATCGCACCGCGATGGCTTACCCGCATTACGGGTTCACTCGGGGATACGCTCGGCCGGTCACTCAGGCTTTCGAACGCGAAATTCCGGCAGGCGTCGGGATGGACGCCCTCCGTCCCTAGTGTCAGGACGGGCTGGAAGAGACTGCTGGACGAGATGAGGTCGGAAGGCTACCTCCCGGAGTAGCTTTCGGTCCGTGGAAGCAAACTTGATCGCAGTGCTCGCGGCGCTGCCGTATGTACTCGTGCCCGTCGTGACGGCCCTCCGGGTGCGTACCTCCCGGCATCTCGATGACGAGAGCGGAGACGCGCCAGCTGATGCGCCGCTTGTCAGCGTCGTGATCCCGGCGCGCGACGAGGAAGTCAACATCGAGCGGTGCGTGGCGTCGGTGCTCTCCGCCGATTACCCGCGGCTCGAAGTGATAGTCGTTGACGACGACTCATCCGACCGGACCGGGGAGATCGCGCGCGCCCTGGCATCAGGGGACACCCGCTTGCGCGTTATCGGGAATGCTCCCCTGCCGGAAGGATGGTTCGGCAAACAATGGGCGTGCCGCACGGGGGCGGAGGAATCCCGCGGCTCGATAATCCTTTTCGCCGATGCTGACACTGTCCACTCAAGTGACCTCATCACGCGATCAGTCAACGCGATGCGGCGGCGCGAGGCGGACCTTTTCACCGTTGCCGGAAAACAGGAGATCGTGACGTTCTGGGAGAAACTCGTCCAGCCGCAGATCTTCGAGCTGATGGCGATAAGGTTCGGCGGCTCCGAGGCGATGACACGGTCGAAGAGTGTCGACAGCAAGATCGCCAACGGACAGTGCATCTTCGTGAGACGGGATGTCTACGACGAGATGGGCGGGCATGCGCTGGTGAAGTCGCACGTTGCTGATGACCTGATGATGGCCCGGCGCTACTTCGCCGCGGGAAAGCGTGTCGTCGCGATGCTCGGCTTGAGCCAGCTTTCCACGCGGATGTACAGGTCGCTCGGGGAGTTGATTCACGGCTGGGGAAAAAACGTATTCGCCGCGGGCATCGACTCGGCGCCACTCGGTGCTCTCGGCAGATTCTTCTTTCCCGTGATGCTGCCGCTGGCGCCGCTCCTCAGGGTAATCCCCGCCCTGGTTCTTTTCGCCGCAATTTTCGCCGGGGTTCCTGCCCCGCTGGTGATATGGGCAGCAATCGCCCAGGTGTGCCTGCTCGTCTGGTGGCTCTTCATCTATACAATGATCGACGAGTCGCCGGCATATGCGCTGCTGACGCCGCTCGGTGCCGCGGTGGTTTCGTGGATCTTCCTGCGGGCTGTCGTCAGGGGGAAGCGCGTGTCGTGGAAGGGTCGCGAATACACGTCAGGGGCCTGAGCGAAGATTCTGCGGACACCCATGGATAACGGATTTCACGGATAAGGGCGGATCTGGCGGATCAGATCACAATAGTGAACGATTGGCTCGCGCCGCGTGCAGTGTCACCTGGCAGTTGCCTTCGCTTTTTTTGTGGTTTCACTAAAAAAAACGAGGGGTCTAGCTGATCCGGAAGTGTTAGCCGAGGGGATCGGTTCTTTCATTTACTCGATCTGATCCGTTAAATCCGTTCCAGATCCGCCAGATCCGTTCCCCATGGGTTCTGCTCCTATGTGGGCCTCTCCGGATCCTCGCTCTTGTGATCCTTGTCGATCGCCGGCTCAGGCCTGGCCGGCGCCGGCGGCGACTGGACCTGAATTGGCGGCGACGTCATCGCGACCTGTGACTGGCTCAGCGCGGCGCGCGCGGCCGACAACACCCTGTCCTGGCCGAGTAGTACGTCGCCGACCGACGACCTGCTCCACCACCGCGCGCGAAGAGTTGTGCTCCCTCCATCCATCGCCGTCACGACAACATCAGCTCGCGGATCCGTCAGGGCATCCTTCGACTCAGTGAGGACCTTCTCCAGAATGCTGCGCGCGCGCTCGACATCTTCACGTGCCCCGACCTTGAAATCGTACTCGAGCCGGCGGGTGCTGAACGCGGTGTTCACCGTCACCGAGTTCGTGAAAAGCTGCGCGTTGGGTATCACGACCCGCCGGCCATCGTATGTCTTGAGATACGTAGCCCGCGTGTGGATCTCCTCGACCGTGCCTTCGTAGTTGCCGTAGATGATCTGGTCGCCGATGCGGAATGGGCGCGTCACAAGGATGAGTATGCCGGCGAGAAAATTCTCGAAGATGTCCTTGAACGCGAAGCCGATCGCCACACCGCCGATTCCCAGCGTCCCGATGAGATTGCCGGGAGTGAATCCCGGAAAGGCAGCCGTTATCGAGATGAGGAGGCCGACAATCGCGATGATCCCGTGCGATATCCTGCCGAGGGCGAATCTCAGGGTCCGGCGCGAGATTTCGTCGTCGCGCGAGCCCTTCTCTATCAGCGCCCTGACGAGCCGCCCGACAAAATAGAAGAGGGTGGCAAGAACTATTGCCAGGACAAATCGGGGGATTGCCGCGCTGAAAGTTCGCGCGAGATCGTCCACGGTCAGCCAGGCCTCTGTCATCTCCATCGCTTTTATCCCGTTGGCGGTCGGGTACTACCGGTGGCGGCACATTTCCCCCATACCGGTCACCGAATGATGTCCGGTAACATGCGGCACATGCTCAGGATGCGGGAGTGCACACTCTCGCATCCGCCGCCGCGCTCCTGGCAGGTTGTAACACCGCGGCGTCCATCGCGCCGCTGCTCGCTGGCCTCGGATTCGATGCGGGCATTTTTCCGCTCAACGGTGCGCACATCTCGAGGCTTGGAGTAGCGCCGGACATCCGACTGCCGCACCTCGCCCGGGGGCGGGGCGCCCTCCGCGCCCTCTCATTCGAGACAAGCGAAGCAGGCGCCGCACGCGAGGAGCTTGGGCGCGTCGCCCGCCAACTGGCTCGCCACGCGCCGGAGATGCTGTGGATCATCGTCGCTGTCGACGTCGCCGGCGGCGAAACCGCTCTCGCTGCGGTCGACCTGTCGAGAGCGCGCTCCCGCCTGGCGGCACTCGTCGCGACGAGAAGCCGCATAGTCGACAGCGACGCTCAGACACTCTGCTCTCTGGCTGCAGCCGTCACTTCCTCGGACATCCTGACCCACTGCCGCTGGGTGGAGATACTCGGACGCGAGTCACTCGGCAGGAAATTCTTTCGCGCTCTCGAGCGCACTGTGTCGCAGCTCTCAACGAGTCTCAATCCCGCTGACGACGAGTCAACATCGGCAGAGCTGGCGCTTCTGTACGTTTCGCGGCTTTTGTTCCTTTCGTTCCTCGAAACGCGCGGTCTCCTGGACGGCGATCATGGATTCCTCGCCAATCGCTACTCGGACTGCATGATGTCAGGCGGGAGGTTTCACCAGCGGGTCCTCTCGCCACTTTTCTTTGGGACTCTCAACACATCGCCTCGAAATCGCGCGCGAGCGGCGATCGCGCTTGGTCGCATCCCCTTTCTCAACGGCGGCCTTTTCTCGAGAACGCCCACCGAGCGCCGAGTCGGGCGCGCGAGGTTTTCGGATGAGGCGCTCGGGGACGTCTTCGGGGAATTGCTCTGCCGGTACCGCTTCACCGCGCGCGAAGACAGCGCGCGCTGGACCGAGGCGGCAGTCGATCCTGAGATGCTTGGAAGGGCGTTCGAGGGCCTGATGTCGTCGCGCGAGCGCAAGCTGAGCGGCGCGTTTTTCACCCCGCAGTCCCTGGTTGCGGAGACGACTCACTCCGCGCTCACTCATTCACTCGCTTCGGATAGCCTGCCCGCTTCAGTCGCCGCTGCCGCACTCGCCGGAGAGAAGGTCGACAGAACAGCGCGCGCCTCCCTGCTGGGTGCGATCGACCGGATCACGGTGCTCGACCCGGCGTGCGGTTCCGGCGCATTCCTCATCCAGTGCCTGGAGGAGCTTTCGACACTTGCCCTGCGACTCGGCGACAGCCGGCAGCTTCATCAGATCCGCCGCGACCTGCTGACGCGGTCGATCTTCGGCGTCGACGTGAACCCAACCGCTGTCTGGCTCTGCGAGCTGCGACTCTGGCTGTCGATGGCGATAGAGGATCCGGAGAAAGAACCGATGCGATTCGCGCCGCTGCCGAATCTCGACCGCAACATCAGGGTCGGAGATTCTCTCTCCGGCGAGGGCTTCGGCGTTGCGTCCTTCTCCGCCGGCGGGAGAACTGTCGCGCGCCTGCGGGAGCGATACGCCCGCTCGAGCGGCCCCCGCAAGCGATCCCTCGCTCGCTCCCTGGACCACGTCGAGCGCGGCCAGGCGATTGTCGCCGCCGCGAGGCGCGTTGCCCGGATAGAGGAGGAGCGGCGCGAGATCATCGAAAGGCTTCGCGCCCGCGATCTGTTTGGTCACCGCACTCGTGCTGCACCAGGCGACCGGGCCCGCCTCGATGAGCTGCGGGCTCGCCTTGGAGAAGCGCGGAGCGCGCTTCGCCGCCTTTCGAGGGGTGGCGCTCTCCCGTTCTCGTTCGCGAGCGGGTTCGCCGACGTCGCGGCAGCGTCCGGATTCGATCTGGTGATTGGCAATCCGCCATGGGTGAGAACGCATCGCCTCGACGTTGCCGCGCGCGCCTCGCTCAGGAGCTCCTTCCGCGTTTACCGCAATGCCGCCTGGGCGAGCGGGCGCGACTCATCGGCGGCCGGGAGCGGCTTCGCGTCGCAGGTCGACGCCGCAGCGCTGTTCATCGAGAGGTCAGTCGACCTGCTACGTCCCGGCGGTCTCGCCGCTCTGGTGGTCCCGGCCAAGCTGTGGCGCTCCCTCGCCGGCGGTGGTGTCCGCGAGCTGATGCAGGATCGTACGATGATCCGCGAGCTGCATGACCTGAGCGGTGCGAGGTCGATCTTCGACGCTGCCGTCTACCCGTCGGTCGTAATCGCCTCCCGTTCCCGTGAGGAACAAGGCCACTCAGTTTCGATGGTGGTTCATCGTGAGGGCCGCGCCATCAGATGGAGCGCCCCGCAATCCCGCTTGTCGTTTGACAACTCTCCCGGAAGCCCATGGATCATCCTGCCACGCGATGCGAGACGCGCATTCGACACGCTTCGCCTGGCGGGCGAGAAGCTCTGCGCGACTCGTATCGGCAGGCCGCTCCTCGGCGTGAAGACCGGCTGCAACGAGGCATTTCTCGTTCAAGGCAACGACTCGTTCGAGTCGCCGATGCTCAGGCCGGTAATTCGGGGAGAGGAGGTTACGCCGTGGAAACTGGAGACATCGAACTCGCAAATCATCTGGACCCACGACGACTCCGGCCTGCCCTTGAAATCACTGCAGCCGGAGATGCTGCGACGGTTGGCGCCATGGCGGCGCGATCTCGAGCGGCGTACCGACGCGCGCGGCAAATCGGCGTGGTGGGCGCTCTTCAGGGTGGAAAGCGCGGATGCAACGAGTGCGCGGGTGGTATGGTCGGATATCGGACGCCGGCCGAAGGCAGCCCTGATTCCTGAAGGTGACAGGTCAGTACCCCTCAACTCGTGCTACGTCGCGCGGTGCCCTTCTGCCAGCGACGCGCTGACCCTTGCCGCGCTCATCAATTCCGACGTTGTCGCTGCATGGCTCGATGTGATCGCTGAGCCCGCCCGCGGAGGATACCGGCGATATATGGGATGGACTATGTCGATCCTGCCTGTTCCCCGCGACTGGGAACGAGCGCGCTCGATCCTCGCTCCGATCGCACGCCGCGCCACCGAAGGCAGCGTGCCTGACCAGATGACGCTGCGCCACGCCGTGCTCGAAGCGTACGGCGTCTCCGAATCTTCGATCCTGCCGCTGCTCGAATGGGGAACTGGGCGCCCGAAGACCGAATAGAAGTCAGTCCGGCTGAGGCACGCTCAGCAATCGCGGCAGCCATCCAGGCGAGCGATGGGCGTGCGCGACTCGGAGCCATCGAGCTCGAGCCGCATCAGGTCGAGGCAGTATCGCGCCTCCGCGATGCGATAAGCGAGTTCGGAGGCGCATTGAACTGCGACCCCGTCGGCACCGGCAAGACATTCACCGCGCTCGCACTGGCAGGATCGTACGACAGCGTTCTCGTCGTCGCCCCGGCGGTTCTCAGAACGATGTGGGAGGAGGCATCGCAAAAGGCGGGAATCGCTATCGACTTCATCTCCCACGAAGCGCTGAGCAGATCAGCGGCACTTCGGCGGCCACCGGATTTCGTGATAGTCGATGAGGCGCACCACGCCAGGAATCCGGCAACGCAACGGTATCGCTCGCTCGCATCGATCATGTCGGGACCTGACGCTGTCCTGCTGACCGCGACTCCGGTTCACAATCGGCGCGCTGATCTCACCGCCCTCATCGCTCTCTTTGCCGGCAACCGCGCCGCAACCATGAGCGAAGCCGAAATCGGCCGGATCACTGTAAGACGAGACGGGACGCACCTCCCGGCGATTCCCGGTATGCCGCGAATTGCCGTCATGGAGTGGGACCAGGCTCCCGACGACGAGTCAATTCCGCGCGGAATTCTGTCGATACCTCCTCCTTTACCGGTCCGCGACGGCGGCGATGGTGGAGTGCTCATCATCAATTCGCTCGTGCGGCAGTGGGCCTCGAGCGACGCGGCCCTGCGCGGCGGGCTCGTCAGGCGCCGCCAGCGGGCGATCGCGCTGCTCTCGGCGCTCGAGTCGGGCACATGGCCCACGCGCGCCGAGCTCGCCGCCTGGACTGTGGCAGAAGATTCAGTTCAGCTCGGTTTCGCCGAGCTGCTCGCCGCGCCGACACCGGCTCCCGGCGCGCTCCTGGCCGCCGTGCGCGAGCACTTCGACGGCGTCTGCCGCATGCTTCAGGCGCTGAACAATCCCAGCGATCGCGACCGGGCAATGGCCGAGAGAATTCGGCGGATCCGCGAAAGACACCAGGGCATCCGGATCGTCGCGTTCTCTCAATATCAGGACACTGTGTCGGCGATGTTTCGAGCTCTCGCCAGATACGGCCACATAGCGGCGCTGAGTGGTTCGGGTGGCCGCGTATCAGGAGGAGCGATCACGCGGCGGGAGGTTCTTTCACGTTTCGCACCCGAAGCGAGCGGCGCATCGCACCCCGTGCATGCGCGGGATGTGACGCTGCTGCTAACGACCGACCTGCTCAGCGAGGGAGTGAACCTGCAGGATGCCGCCGTGGTCATACACCTCGATCTACCGTGGACGCCTGCACGAATCGAACAACGCCTGGGTCGAATCGCGCGCATGGGCTCGCGCCACAATATGGTTCATGCCTACGCGTTTCACCCTCCAGCGAGCGCCGAACGAATCGTCCGGATACAACGTATCCTGAACCTGAAGGAGAATGAGTCGGACGCGGCATCCGGCAGCCCGCGCAGCGTCGAGAAACTTCGCTCCCGTATCCGGACCTGGCCGACGCTGGCGCAGGTGCAGGCCGCCCCGATCGGATCCGCCGTCGCCGGGCCTCGTCCCGGATTTATCGCTGCATGCGTGGCGGGCGGGATTCTTCAGCTGCTCGGTTCGATCGACGATGTCCTGAGCGACGATCCCGAACTGCTCTGCAAGTGCGCCTCGCTCGCCGAAGGGCGGCCTGCTCCTCTCGACCAGGCCGCCCTCGAGAGAGCCATCTCCGCTATTGAATCACACGTCGCAATCGCGGGTGCGCTCCCGCGCGCCATGGCTCATGCACCCACAGACGCGACGAATCGCATCCTCAGGCGAATCGCAGCGATCGTGAATCGCGCAAGACCTGTCGACAGGCCGCGCATCACCTCTCTCGCGCACGGCGCTCGAGCGAAGCTGCTCGGCCGGCACGGCGCGCATGTCGAGAACGAGCTTGCGCGCATCGCTTCCACAGCGATGACCGACGACGAGCTGCTCGAATCGCTGGCTTCCCAACGCACGCCGCATGCATCGCAGAGTGACAAACCCGGTGTTCAAGTTACCGCAATAATCCTTTTCATCCCGCCAGCCGCTCGCGCTGCTTCAGCTCCTGCTCCAGCCGGCCGCACATGACATCGCACATCTGCATCACTCCCTTGTCGGCGAGCATGTACCACACGAACAGGCCGTCCTTTCTGCGGCGAACGAATCCGATCGAGTGAAGGATGTGGAGATGCTTCGACACATTCGCCTGCCCCAGGCCTGATGCTTCAACCAGCTCCGTTACTGTCATCTCTCCGCCGCGAAGACAGTTGAGAATCTCGAGACGTGCGGGCTCCGCGAGCGCCTTGAACCTTGCCGCGACGAGCTCGATGATTTCGGGCGTGAGCCTGAGCCTGCTCATGCTGCGACACCGGCTGCTGCCTCACGCTCGACAGGAAGCTTCTGCTTCTTCCACTCTTCGATGCCTCCCGTGAGATTCACGACGTTCGTGTATCCGCGCGAATGAAGCACGCTCGCCGCGATCGACGACCGTCCGCCACTCTGGCACTGGACCACCACTGGAGAGGCCGATGGGACTTCTTCGAGCCGGGCGGCGAGAAGACCTACAGGTATGTTCGATGCTCCAGGGATGTGGCCTGCCTCCCACTCGGAGAGACCTCGCACATCGATCACCTTCACATCGTCGGTCCGCATCCGCTCCGCCAGCTCGCCCACCGAGATCTGCCCGATCTTCTCGAGCTCACCCGACCCTGACCACTCTGCGACAGCGCCCGCGTTGAAGTATCCGGCAACCGAGTCAAGCCCTATCATCGCGAGATCACGTACCGCCTCGCCGATCCTGTCATCGTCGACGATCAGGTGGAAATCCCTGTCGAACGGCACAAGCCATCCAGCCCAGGTATTGAAGCTCTTGTTGAGCGGAATGTTCACAGTGCCGGGAATGTGGCCTTCGGCAAAATCAGCGGCTGGCCGCGTATCGATGACGATTCCACCACCCGAGAGAAGCGCGGAGATGGCGCCGCTCTCGAGCCGCGGAGGAACATTGAAGCCGCCAAGCAGCCGCGGTCCCTCCTTGTTTATCCGCTTCATCTCCGCGAAGTACAGCGGGGGCTCCGGCTGGCCGGCGAGCACCATCTGGACGAATTCGTTCTCGTCGGTCACTGCGAGACCCCAGTTCGCGATCTTCTCGTAGCCGAGCGTCGAGAACGGAACCGCACCGAGCGCCTTGCCGCATGCCGAGCCTGCCCCGTGGCCGGGCCAGATCTGGATGTAGTCGGGAAGCTGCTTGAAGCGCTGGAGACTGCGGAAGAGAGTTCGCGCTCCAGCCTCCATCGTGCCCACGACTTTCGCCGCCTTCTCCAGCAGGTCAGGCCGTCCGACATCGCCGACGAACACGAAATCGCCGGTGATCGCTCCCATCGGCTTGTCAGTCGCCGGAGTGTCCGTGACAAGGAAGCTTATGTGCTCGGGAGTGTGCCCGGGCGTATGGAGCACCTCGAATTTCAGGTTGCCGACCATGAATTCGTCGGCGTCGTGGACCAGCCGCGCACCGGATTCGGCCGCGAACTGGTATTTCCAGCCTGCGTCGCCCTCGTCGGAAAGAATGAGCTGAGCCCCGGTCTTCTGCGCGAGCTCCCTGCTTCCTGAAACGAAGTCGGCATGAATGTGCGTCTCGGTAACATGGGTCACACGAAGGCCTTCGTCGTCGGCGGCACTGATGTACTGCTCGATGTCGCGATTCGGATCAATGACGATCGCCTCACCGGTTGCAGCACAGCCTATGAGATAACTGGCCTGCGCCAGTTTTGTATCGTAGATGCGCTTGAGAAGCATTGTTTTGTCTCCGTTCAGACGGCAAGCGTCCTGAAAAGTATTAAAGCGCCCATGAATATCAGGAGCACAGCGAAGCCCTGCTTGAGAGCTGATTGCGATACATGGCGGACGAGTCTCGTCCCGATGAGGATCCCCACCGCCGCGATAGCCATGAACGTGAGCATGAATCCCCACGGCAGCGCGACCTGGTCCAGATAGCCGGCGAATCCTGTCAGCGAGTTCATCGCGATCACGAGCAGCGACGTACCGACAGCCTGCTTCATCGGCACGCGTCCCAGGATCACCAGCGCGGGAACAATAAGAAAGCCGCCCCCGATTCCAACGAGTCCGGTCAATACACCGACTGCCAGAGCGACCGCCGCGAGTACGCCGCGCGGCGGCTTTTTCAGAGAAGGCTCGGGTTGGCCCGCCCGATTTGCATCGCGGCGCGCCGAGCGGAACATCGAGACTGCGGCTGCGAGCATGACCACCGCGAGCAGCGACAGCTGAAACGTCCCGCTCACGTGAATCGCGAGACGTGCCCCGCCGAATGCCCCGGCCATCGCAATGACTCCGAACATCGCCGCGCTTCGGAGATCGACATTCCCCGACCTCCAGTGGCTCGCCGCGCCGATCAGGCTGGCGCCGCCCACTACCGGCAGGCTCATCGCGATCGCCAGCTTGGGATCGAAGCCGAGTACGTAAACGAAAATCGGCACGGTGAGGATCGAGCCTCCCCCGCCCAGAAGTCCAAGCGAAAGCCCGACGACTGCAGCGAGCGCGTAGCCGAGGAAAAGCACCGGTCAGCCGGTACCGAGGGCAGGCTTGTCGGGCGAGATGCCCGATGTGAGCGCCCTCACGGCCGCTGCCGGATCGCAGGTGGCGGGACGGTTATAACCCAGCTTCGACAGAAGCAGGCCGAGCGTACAGGTGTCGGTGACTCCCGCGAAAACGAGACCGGATCCGATCAGCGCCGGTATCACGGCGAATGCCGGATTTACGAGCAGCGCGAGTATGGCTCCAGTGGCGCCGAGCGAGCCGGCCACGATCCTGACCTGGCGCTCGAGCGATATGCGCTTTCGCCTTACCACGATATCCAGTCCTGACGCGATCCATCCGTTGATGCCGCCCTCGAGCACGTGGAGGTTCGACATTCCGGCCGTGCGGAGGGCGTCTTCGGCCTTCCCCGCACGCTGGCCGCTCTGGCACACGAGGACGATCTGCGACTCGCTGACCGTGCGAATCTCGCGTGTGTGCTCCGCCAGCGTGTCGAGCGGCACATTGTAGGCGCCGCGTATGTGGGCGGATTCGAATTCGCCCGCCGTCCTGACGTCGAGAAGACGTACGTCAGGCTCGTCCTGAATGAGTGCGGCCAGTGAGCCGGGTCCGATCATCGATGGAAGATGCCTGTAAGTCATTTGTCCTTGGTGGCTGGAGGATCAGTTGAAGCCTGATATACCAAGTATATTACTGTATCGGCATACAGTCAAGGGTTGTCTCGCATGCGATTGGCGTAATACGCCGTGGGCTTCGCCCGCTGTTAGCTGTTTGCAGCCTTAGCGCTCAGCGGTTAGCTGGTTTGAATTACGGCGTAGCGGCGCGTTTTTCAGGCCGTCATAAATCTTTTCAAATGCCAACCGCTAAGCGCTAACGCTGCAAACAGCCAACAGCGGGCAACGCCCTCGGCGTTTTCGGCAGGCATATAGGCACGACCAGGCGTCAACGGCTCGCTGACGTGCTTTCGGTTGCCACGTGCAACAGAAGGCTGACGGCTCCCAATGGCGCCCCCGCTATGGTTCGCGTCGGACGGGATGTCCCCGCCCACTCCACACCGGAGGATTCAATGCGAACCAGATCGGCATTAATCACGATGCTCCTGGCGGCATCGGGAGCCGCGATCACCGCCATCGCCTGCACGCCCGATGCGACAGCTCCCGCCGCGGCCGACGAAACCCGCCTCGCCACCGACAGGAGGGTCCAGGAGCTGACCGACCGGTACGGCTGGGTCGGCCAGTACCACACCGACGGCCTCGAATACGTGTTCACCGAGTTGAGCAGGAACCGCGGCAGATCGGGCAGGGATCACGCATGCCGTATCGCCGCGAAAGCGCTGAAGGAATTCCACAGGCAGGCCCGCCGGGGAGAGGTGCCTTTCGGCCTCGTCGACCCGGCGATCGAGGCCGAGACGTGCGGGGAGGAGATGAAGCCCGGCGGAGTCTCGAAAAACCTCCTGACAGGCAATCCGGCAGTTTCCACTGAGGAGTTGCTCCCGCTGGCGGAGACCTACATAAACCAGGTCAACAATGCCATAGCAGGAGCTGTCGCGGCGGGTGTCACACGCCAGGGCCTCTTCGACCAGCTCATGTCAATCCGGTACGCAGCCGTCGCGAACCTCCCTCCCGACCATGCGGGCGCGGTCGTCGCAGTGATTTCGATCGCAATGAGCTCCCTCGACTACTGGGAGGCGAATCTCCACAACTGGGTCTCGCTCGACATAGCGAAGCGGTACAGCCGGGCAGCCGGCGCCGGAGCACTGCTGCCCATTGATGCCATCGCGTCGTTCACGACCCCGAACTGGTGGACACACCCCTTCGTGCAGAACTACATGAAAGTCGTCGGCGCCGACACGGCCGGCGGTGCCCGCGTGCTCTACATGACGTGGCGGCTCGGGCCGATAGGCTGGGACGCCGCAGCGGCCGCCGCGCTGTGGTCATCGGTTACGATGACGATGTCACTTCTGTTCTAGCCATCTCTTCCCGTACCTTATGCGCGACAACTCTGCTTCCGCCGGAGGTCACATGCCGCGATTTCTCAGAAACGCCACACCCGAGACCTACTTCATCTTCAGTGCCCTTGTCGGCGCAGCGATCGCCGCAGGCGCGAGTGTGATTCCGGGGATCGACTTCGGGTTTTTCAGGATTCTGCTGATTCTCCTCAGCATCGACGTAATCACTTACATCGCAATGAAGCGGGGCTGGATGAAAACCCCGAGGCAGAGAAGCGGGGCCGACCGGTAGAAGCCTGCGAGCGGGGAGGGGGTGGCATCACCCCTCCCCGCTCTCAGTCTGCGCCCTCAAAGAACTCAACCCTTCCCGTCTCGAGCGAGTACTCCGCCCCGACAACCATAAGTCCGTCGTCCCTGACCAGCTCCTCTATCAGCTCGGAGCCGTGCCGGAGGTGGTTGACCGACGCGCGGATGTTGGCGCGCACTGCGTGGTGAACCAGCTCGTCGTGATCCTGCCCCAACTCAGTCTCCAGCAGCTCTTCGACTGAAGGCCGAACCCTGTCGACGATCGACTGGAGGTTGCGCGACTGCTTCTCCCTGGGCCGCCGCAGCTCCTCGATCGTTGCCAGGATGGCACCGCACTGCGAGTGTCCGAGAACCACGACAAGGCGGGTGCCGAACATTTCTACTGCGAACTCGACGCTCCCGACCTGGGATGGAGCGACAATGTTCCCGGCAACACGGATGACGAACAGGTCCCCAAGACCCTGATCGAAGACTATCTCCGCTGGAACCCGTGAGTCGGAGCAGCCGAGTACGATGGCGAAAGGCTCCTGGCTCTGCATCAGCTCGGGGCGGCGGCTCTCTCTAAGGAAATCGTCAAGCCCGCTGACGCTCGACGCAAAGCGGAGATTCCCTTTCTTGAGACGCTCGAGAGCGTCGGCGGCCGCGATCATTCGTGCACCATATGATGCCTTCTCAGGTGAAGAGGGGAGAGCATGCTTCGGCGCGGCAGGGCGCTGCGGTATTCAGCCATCGGTTAGTCACCTCGGTTCGGCATGGGGGATCCCGCGCGTGATCCGCTGCGCGTTTTCATAGTAGACTTTCCTCAGCACCGGGTCAGGGAGATCAATCCCATAAAGCTTCCACGATGCGTGGTAGTCCCGGTAGTAGTCGAAGTAGTCATCCCGTGTCTCGAAGACGCGCCAGTAGTAGGGATACTCTCCCGGCTGGAACGAATCCTTGCCGAAGAGAATCCTGTCCTGGTACTTCACGAAGAAGTCGTGGGCCGCACGCGGCTGGCGGCCGATGTCGTACAGCACTGCACCGACCTCAGTGTGAACGTTGGGAAATTCGTCGAGTATCCTGCCTAGCCGTCCGAGGTCGTTCGCATGCCAGCCCATATGTGCCGCAATGAACGTTGTCTTCGGATGCCGCCTGAACAGGTTGTCCCTCTCCTCCATCAGCTTCTCAAAACCCGGAAACTGCTCCGGCGGATATCTGCGGCCGGGAAACAGCGCAAGCTCGAGCCAGCGTTCGTTCGTGTAGTCGACGACGGGGCGGAAGAATTCCTGGGGATCGGCAGTGTGAATGAAGACAGGAATGCCGAGTCGCGCGCACGCTTCCCAGAGCGGGTCGAGGTCGGGATCATCGATCGCCAGCCGGCTGCTGTCCGCCTTCAGTATCGAAAGGCCGAGGCCCTTTGAAAGCTCGCCGACTCCGACAGCACCGGCGGCAATGTCTGCCTCGAGCTGCTTCACGGCCAACCCCGCCCAACCGGGGCCAACGTTCCGGAAATTGACTCCCGCGAGCACACGCACCCTGTCCTTCATCTTTGCCGAGGACCTGATCGCGGTGAGGGCTCGCTCGAGCCGTTCGCCCGAAAGGTTGTCGGCCGCAACCATCAGGCGGATATTCAGGCTGTCGAGAGCGGCCCCCAGTCGCTCGAGACCCTCCGCCGATTCGATCATGTCACGCGGATGGCCGTGATAGTCGATCGCCGGAAACTTTGCCC
>JBBQZF010000037.1:0-18193 GCA_038208015.1 Gemmatimonadales bacterium | reverse complement strand
GGAAACAATCTGCGGCATAGTCCGCGACCCGTTGTTCGGGCCGCTCGTGATGTTCGGCCTTGGTGGCATCTACGTGGAGGCGCTTGGGGACGTGATGTTCCGCGTCGCCCCGCTCAAAGACTCTGATGCGCGCAACATGGTGGCGGGGATAAGAGGCACGAAGCTGCTCGGAGCGTTGCGCGGGCAGGCTGCAGTAAGCGCTGACGCGCTCGCCGATGCCCTCAGGCGGCTGTCTCAGATTGCGATCGATCTCCCGATGATCGAGGAGATGGACATCAACCCTCTTCTGGCTTTTGAGACAGAGGCAATCGCGGTCGATTGCAGGGTAAGACTGGCAGCGCAGGGGCAGGTTCGCGCATAGTAAGACATGCGCATAGGTCTTCTCACCGGTGGCGGCGACGCCCCGGGTCTGAATGCGGTGATCAGGACGGCAGTGCTTTCCGCGACGAACCGCGGCTGGGATGTGGTCGGAATACGCCATGGCTTCGCCGGTCTGCTGGGGGAATGCGACATGGCATCCCTCACCCCGGCCTCGGTTCGCGGCATCGCACACCTCGGCGGCACAATCCTACGGACGACTAACCGGGGCAATCCGCTGTGCTTTCCCGTGAAGCAGCCTGACGGGAGCATCGTCGAGACTGACTGCACGAGCGAGCTGGTCGCGAACGTCAGGCGCAAGGGAATCGACGCACTGATTGCGATCGGTGGTGACGGAACGCTGGCAATCGCTCTCGAGCTCGTGAACCGCGGGCTGAAGATCGTCGGCGTTCCGAAGACGATCGACAACGATGTCAGCTGCACGATCACCACCTTCGGCTTCGATACGGCAGTGAGCACGGCAATCGAGGCGATCGACAAGCTCCACACGACGGCGGAGAGTCACGACCGGGTGATGATTCTCGAGGTGATGGGACGCCATGCCGGGTTCATCGCCCTTCATGCGGGCGTCGCCGCAACCGCTGACGTGATACTCATTCCCGAGATTCCCTACGACATCGAGAAAGTCTGCGAGAAGATCTGCGCGCGCGATCGCGTGGGATCGAACTTCTCGATCGTCGTCGCCGCGGAGGGCGCGTTCCCGAAAAGCGAGGCGGTCGGAGGGCGGGCTCACCCGAAGCCGCGCCGTGAAATAAGAGCGGGTGAAGTTGCCGAGCGCCTGGTGGAGCAGATACATGCGGGTACGAAAAAGGAGTGCAGGTCTCTCGTGCTCGGCCATCTCCAGCGCGGAGGGATGCCGACCGGATATGATCGCCTGCTTGCCACCCGGTTCGGGGCTGCCGCGGTGCGCGCCGTGGAGAGCGGAGCGTGGGGGCACATGGTGGCGCTCCAGTCACCCCACCTCGTGACAGTGCCGATCGCTGATGTCATAAAGCAGGAGAAGCGAGTCGAGCCGGATCACGACATAGTCCTTGCTGCACGCTCGACCGGCATCAGCATGGGAGACTGAGGCGGCTGCGCTACAGCTTTGCGAGCCGGCGGCGCAAGGGATCGTTGAACGTTTCGAGCGTCATCACAGCCGTCCCCACCACGGGGATGGAGCTTTCGATCCGGACGGGGAGTCGCACCGTGTCGTCGGTGAGGTTCATCCTTATCACTCCCTCTCCCTTGTAGCGACGGGGATCCTTCACGCGCAATTCAACCAGCACGGTGTTGAAGTCTCCAACGGGTGTAGAGACAGTCTCCCGCCGGATGACCGAGACAGATGTCGGGCTCCTTGCCGAATCGAAGTGCCGGTTGAAACGATGCACCGTGTTGGCGGAGAGCGGGAGTGTCCGTATGAAGTAGATGAAAGAGAGCTCATCCAGGGGAGCGTCAGTGGGACTTATGCCGTGCTCTCCTGTGCTCGCAGCCCATCGCCGGTCGGCGGGAAACATCTCGACGTGCTCTACGTTGTGAGCCAGCATGTGCTTTTCGCGCTTCCAGTAGCGTTGGGCAGACATGCGCTCGGGGTCGAGCCAGGATGAAGTCTGATCGCTGGCCCTGATTGGCCCCTTGCCGGCGGAGAAATCGAATCGAAGGAGGTATGTCGAGACGCCGCGGACGTCGACCGGGCCTTCAATCCACATCGCACCCTTGCCAACGGTGCCAAATCCTGCAACGCTCACCCTGTAAGTGATGCGCTCGCCGATCGCGAACGGAAGAGGAGTGTCGGCCTGGGAGTTCAACCCGGGCGGGAATGCCAATGCTGTCACCAGCCCAACGAGTGTGGCGATTACCGGGAGCGTGTGTCGCATGAGATGAACATGCAGGCCGGTGCATGGTTCATCTGTCGGCCATCTCCCCTTTTTCGAAGGACAATCCCTTCGGCGCCGTGGCGGGAACCCTTACACGATCCGGCATCGGGGGAACAGACGTTGCATGGCATGACGTGGATAAAGAGCGATTGCTCGCCGGCAAAAACAGCATGTATCAGGAGGAACCGTGGCGGAAATCCGGATCGAAGAAAAGAAACGCGGCGCGCCGTGGCTGATGATTATCATCCTCCTGGCTGTAGCGGCAATAATCGGGTGGTGGCTCTGGTCGAGCCGGACAAGTGGCGAGCCGACCACCAGCAGGCCAGCGGTGACAGATACTCTGGGCACCGGCCCAGCCACGACACCACTGCCTTCCCAGTAGCATTTCTGCCAACGGCCGGCCTGGAAGCGTCCGGCCTTTACATGTGGAGAAGCGGACATGGACACAAGGAAAAGCGTCACTGACGACGACAGGCGGCTCGTGAGACTCGAGGATCTCAAAGGGTTCCAGGTTGCGGACGGCGACCATGACATCCGCGGCTGGAAAGTGAAGACGCCCGATGGCAACAAGGTCGGGAAGGTGGAGGAGCTCATCGTCGATCCCGTCGAGCGCCGGGTGCGCTACATGGAAGTGAAGGCGGACAGGAAAGCGCTTGGAATCGATGACGACAAGCATATCCTGATTCCGATCGGAGCGACGCGTCTCGAGGATGATGGAAACGACGTGCTGATAGAGAGGCTCCCTGTGAGAGGACTTGCGGGCGCTCCGGCATATACGCGCGGACCGATCACCCGGGATTACGAGACCTCGCTGAGGGAGTATTACGGCGCAACTGCCGTGAGCGATGGCCCGGATTACTATCGCGATGAACTCTACAGCGATTCAGGGTTCAGGCGCCGGAATGCAGCAGATCCGGCATCCGCCAGCATGATGCCGAGGCTTGGCGACAACGAGGTGACTGTGCCTCTTTCGGGGGATCAGGAGGTGATCGTGCGGCAGCCCGGCTCTGATCAGGAGATAGTGATCCGGAAAAGCACGGCAGACGTGGACGAAGCAAGGGGCTGAGATTTCCCGCCGGCGGTCGCCTGGCGCACAATACGATTGACATCGGGGGGCCCGCGGCCGAAGGTAGACACGGGTCCTCTACTCTCTTTCGGGAGGTCGTGTGCGCAAATGGATTCCGCCGGTCTTCATAGTGCTGGCGATGGTCGCATCGGTGATCGCGTATCCTCAAATGGCGGAGCGTGTTCCGACTCATTGGAACATGGCCGGCGAAGTGGACGGGTGGTCGAGCCGTCTCATGGGCGCCTGGCTCATGCCGCTGATGATGGCGGTGATACTGGTCATCCTGAAGCTCGTTCCTCATATCGACCCGCGTAAGCAGAACTATGAGAAGTTCCGTGGAGCGTACGATGCGATAGTGATCCTCACTCTGGCATTCATGCTCGGGTTGCATGTGCTGATGCTGGTGGCTGCGACGGGCAGGGGGGTTCCGTTCGAGCGGATAATCCCCGCGTCGGTGGGCGCGTTCTTTATCGGCGTGGGGTTCATCCTGCCGCGCGCACATCCCAACTGGTTCATCGGGATCCGCACGCCATGGACGCTGAGCAGCGACGTCTCGTGGGAGCGGACGCACCGGCTGGGCGGAACACTTTTTATGCTCACGGGTGCTTTGACGCTGGTATCGGCGCTCATCGCGCCCGAAAGCTCTGCGTGGGTTCTGGTTTCGGGCGGAATGGTCACGGTGATTTCCCTCTTTATCTATTCCTTCATCGTATGGAAGCGTGAGCAGGGGAAGGGCGCCGCCGGCTGAGTAAGATATTTACCTAACCACCTGCAGGGAGTGAGATGTGGCAGACGAGATGAAGGAGCGGTGGGAGAGCATCGAGAAGGAGCTGCGGGCCGCGATGTCAAAGCTTTCCGAGGCGATCGAGAAAGCGCGCGAGGAGCTTCCTGATGCCGCCAAGGCAATCAATGAGGAGTACCTGAGAATGCAGGAGAGGCTCGACGCGGCAGTGGACAAGCTGCGCCGATAACAGCTGAAACCGCTGTCAGAAAGGGGGGATGGCTAATGCGGCTGTCCGCCCTCTCTGCATTCCGGCAGGCCCGCGGGAAAACCGGGGCACGATTCGTGTAATCCCAAGGGCTGCTGGAGCCACCAAAGGGAGGTTGCAAATGCCGAAATCAACCCATTTCCACACAGTCCACGACACAATGAGCACGGACAAGAAGTTCCGTCCCGAGGACGAGGGGATATACAAGCAGGAGAAGCACGAGCTTCAGGCTTCGGAGGAGAACAAGAAGGCTGAGCCGGTGTCGGAAGAGGAGTTCATCACAGAACAGAACAAGCAGAACGAAGGCTAACGGAAACCGAGGATATCATGATTTATTCGAGAAAGAGAATTCTGATTGCTGCGATGGCGCTGGGGTCGTTCGGACTTTCAGCGTGCGCCGGCATGAGCAACAAGGAGCGCGGCGCGGTGATCGGCGCCGGTGCGGGCGCGGCGGCAGGCGGCGTCATCGGAAACCAGACGGGATCGACCGCCAGGGGTGCCATCATCGGCGCCGTGATCGGTGGAGCCGCAGGCGCAGTGATCGGTCATCAGATGGACCAGCAGGCGAAGGAAATCGACCAGTCGGTGCCGGGAGCGACAGTCGAGCGCGTGGGAGAAGGAATCCAGGTGACCTTCGACTCCGGAGTTCTCTTCGACTTCGATTCCGACAGGGTCCGCTCTGACGCGGCTATCAACCTCAACGAGCTCGCGAATAGTCTCCAGAAGTTCCCGAACTCCGATGTCCTGATTGTCGGGCACACCGACAGCAGGGGAGACGACGCCTACAACATGAACCTGTCCCAGCGCAGGGCCAATTCGGCATCCTCGTACCTTCAGACGCGCGGTGTCCCGGCGAACCGCATCAGAACCAGCGGCCGCGGCGAGTCCGAGCCGGTGGCATCGAATGCGACCGAAGCGGGAATGCAGCAGAACCGTCGGGTGGAGATTGCGATCTACGCCAGCGAGGCGTATCGCAACCAGGTGAAGCAGAACTCAGGCATCTAGAGGAAGCTTCGCGCGGCTGGCAGGCCAGCCGCGGATTAGCTTGATCACGCAGCATTGAGTGTCCAGGGGTGCGGTGTCCCGTCTCTACGAGGGTGATCGCACTCCTGGTCTGCTAGCGTCCCCCTGCGCCGGTATCTTTCCGGGGATATCACCCGAAATCCAGCGACTGTGGCAACTGTAATCCCGCCGGAAGAGACCTCCAACAGAATCCTTCGACTTTTCCGCCGGCCGCGTGAGACGGAGAGGAAACTCGTAGGCCCGATTCGCGGCGAGGTCTTCGGCGCCGACCGGCTTGCAAAACACGCCCGCAACATAGCGCGGAAGCACAAGCTTCTCCCTCCAAAAAAGCAGCGCGGACCCGGACCACTTCTCGACCGCCTCGACGACACGAGGAGAGTGCTCGCCGAGATATACGCCCGCTTGGCTGAAGCGGCGGAGCGGAAGTCTGATGTAATAAGCCCGGCTGGCGAATGGCTGCTCGACAACCACTACATCGTTCAGGAGCACATAAGGGAGATCCGGACAAATCTCCCGGGCGGCTACTATCAGGAGTTGCCAAAGCTCGCCAACGGAACGCTCGCCCACTATCCGCGAGTCTACGAGCTGGCGATCGAGCTGATTGCCCACACCGAAGGGCACATCACGATTGAGAACATCACTCTCTTCGTTCGCGAGTATCAGAAAATCGCGCAGCTGAAGATGGGAGAGCTCTGGGCGATTCCCACGATGCTGCGTCTCGGGTTAGTCGAGAACATACGGCGGATGTCACTTCGCGTCGCAGCACGGCTCGACGAGGTCGAAAAGGCCGACGAATGGGCGGCGAAGATAATGGCCGCGAATGTTGGCTCGCCTGACGCCCTGACCGCGGCCCTCGACGAGTTCATCCGGCTCCACCCCCCGTTCAGTCCCAGCTTCGTCGCAAGGTTCCTTCACCAGATCCGCGGATACCAGGTCAACTTCACGCCCCTCGTCTGGCTGGAGCAGTGGATCGCCGAAGACGGACCGAGCGCCGAGGTGGCGGTCACCCGCTCGAACCGGATGATAGCGCTCACGCAGATCACCGTCTCGAACTGCATAACGAGCCTCCGCGCGATTGCGCGGTTCGACTGGAAGGATTTCGTAGAGTCCCAGAGCTCAACTGAAAGAATCCTGCGAAAGGATCTCTCCGGACACTACGCGACCATGATGTTCGGCACCCGGGATCATTACCGGCACATAGTCGAGCATATCGCGAAGCGAACGAAGAAAGCCGAAGACGAAGTCGCAAACATCGCGCTTGGCCTGACAGTTCAGGGGCATGGCCAGGGAGACGAGCCGCGGTCGCACGTCGGCTACTATCTGGTGGGTGAAGGGAGGGCGGAGCTGGAAGAGGCGACGGGCTACAGGCCAGCCATCGGCGAAACGCTCTACCGGTGGACGCAGCGACACCCGACTGCCTTGTTCTTCGGCGGCATCGCGATAACAACGACGCTTCTTCTCGCAGCCCTTTTCATGGTGGTGCCGGAGGCGTCAGCAGCACAGTGGACAGCCGTATTCCTGCTCGCCCTTCTTCCGCTGAACGAGATCGGCATCGGCATCGTCAACCAGCTTGCCACCCTGCTGCTTCCGCCCCACGTACTGCCGAAGATGGACTACCGCGAGAACGGAATCCCGGATGATTACCGGACAGCCGTTGTCGTGCCGACTCTGTTCTCGAGCGTCAGCGGAGTGAACGAAGCCCTGATGCACATCGAAGTGCAGCATCTGGCGAACCGGGATCCGAACCTCTTCTTCGCAATCCTCAGCGACTACACTGACGCAGACGCTGAGACAAAGCCGGAAGACGAAGCGATTCTGAAGGCGGCAGTCGAGGGAATGGAGGAGCTGAACAGGAAACACAGGCGCAAGAACGGCGATGTCTTTTTCCTGTTCCACCGGAACCGCATGTGGAACGAGCGCCAGGGCGTGTGGATGGGATGGGAGCGGAAGAGAGGGAAACTCGGGCAGTTCAACAGGTATCTGCGCGGCGCAGCCGAGGACGCCTTCTCCACCATAGTCGGCAATACGGACCCGCTGCTGCATGTCAGATACGTGATCACGCTCGATTCTGACACGGTCCTGCCGCGCGATGCAGCGCAGATGCTCGCCGGCACGATGGCGCACCCGCTCAACAAGGCGTACTACGACCCCTCACTCGGCCGCATAGTCCGCGGCTATGGCATTTTCCAGCCGCGGGTGGGCGTGTCGCTCACCAGCGCCCATGCCTCTCATTTCGCTTCGATTCATTCGGGGCATCCGGGCGTAGATCCGTACACGACAGCTGTCTCCGATGTTTATCAGGATCTCTTCTCCGAGGGGAGCTTCACGGGGAAGGGCATCTATGACGTCGATGCCTTCGAGCTGGCAACGCACGGTCGTTTCCCGGAGAACACGCTCCTCAGCCACGACCTGATAGAGGGCGCATACTCCCGCGCCGGCCTGGCCACGGACATAGAAGTATTCGACGACTATCCGGCGCGTTACCTGACCTACACGCGTCGGAAGCACCGCTGGATCCGCGGAGACTGGCAACTCCTGCAATGGCTTGGTCGAATCGTTCCCGGGCCACAGGGTCCGACACGCAACAGGCTATCCGCTATCTCGCGATGGAAGATCTTCGACAACCTTCGCCGCAGCGTCATCGAGATTTCGCAGCTTGTGCTTCTGGTTGCGGGATGGCTCTTCCTTCCCGGAAGCGCACTCATGTGGACCGCGATAGTCCTGACTGCCCTCGCCGCACCCTGGATATTCTCGATTTTCCTTGCAGTGGTGCGTCCGCCGAGAGATCAGTCGTGGCCTGCCTACTATGCCGCGGTTGCGCGGGACGCGGGTGTGAGTGTCCAGCAGTGGACACTCGCGGTCGCGTTTCTGCCACACCAGGCAGTTGTGAGCGCCGACGCAATAATCCGCACACTCATAAGACTCTTCATCACGAAGCGGAACCTCCTCGAGTGGCAGACTGCCTCGCAGGTCGAGCGGTCGATGGTTGCAAGGTCGAGCATCGAGATATGGAGGCGAATGTGGCCGGTGACAGCGCTGGCGCTCGTACTCGTCGCCGCAGTGGTCATGCTTGCGGAAGAGGGAGGAATGTCCAACTCCTCACGCGTGCTGTTCCTTGCCGGCACGCTTCCGATTCTCGCGTACTGGCTCGCGTCACCCGCGCTTGCGCATTCCCTCAGCTCACCGGCCCTTGCTCCGGAGTTGCGGCTCACCGGTGCCGAGCGCCAGGCAGCTCTCCGGTACGCCCAGCTTCACTGGCAGTACTTCGAGCAGTTCGTTTCGGAGGACACGCAATGGCTTGCGCCCGATAATTTCCAGGAAGACCCTGAACCGATAGTCGCCCCGCGAACCTCGCCCACGAACATCGGGCTCCAGCTCATGTCGATAATCTCGGCGCGTGATCTCGAATTCATAACGTTCGAGTCGATGATCGAGCGGCTCGAGCGCGTTTTCCGGACTCTCGAGAGAATGCGCAGGTTCCACGGCCACTTCTACAACTGGTATGACCTGCGCGACCTCAGGGTTCTCGAGCCCGCCTACATATCTACGGTCGACAGCGGAAACTTTGCCGGGCACCTGATAGCAGTGAAGCAGGGCTGCCTGGAAATGATCCGGGACAAGGAGTGCAGCCCGGAGCACGAAATCCGGCTTCGCGCAATCGCCGAGCGGGCACGTGAGTATGCGCTCGAGATGGACTTCAAGTTCCTGTTCGACGAAAAGCGGAAGCTTTTCTCGATCGGGTATCATCCGGTCGCCAACACTTTCGACAACTCGTACTACGATCTTCTCGCATCCGAGTCGCGGCTCGCATCGTACATCGCCATCGCGAAGGACGATGTGCCTGTCGACCACTGGTTCCGGCTCGGGCGCTCCCTCACCGCCGCTGGCGGCACGAGAACGCTTGTGTCGTGGAGCGGAAGCATGTTCGAGTACCTCATGCCCGCCCTGGTGATGAGGACCTTCCCGTCGACGCTCCTGAGCCAGACAAACCAGGGCGCTGTCCGGCGGCACATAGCCTACGGCACGGAGCGCGGAATACCGTGGGGCATCTCCGAATCCGCGTACAACGTCAGAGACCGCGCGCACACCTATCAGTACCGCGGCTTCGGGGTACCCGACCTTGCCCTCAAGCGCGGACTGAGCCGCGAGATCGTCATCGCACCCTACGCCACGGCGCTTGCACTTCTCGTCGAGCCTCATCAGGCAGTGAAAAATCTCGCCGTCCTCGAGGCCGAGGGCGCGCTCGGCCCGTATGGTTTTCGCGACGCGATCGACTACACACGGCCCCAGCCGGGTGCAAAAAAAGCGGTGGTGGGCGCATACATGGCGCACCACATTGGCATGAGCCTCGTGGCGTTCGACAATGCTCTCAACCGCAACATCTGGCAGACCCGCTTCCATGCTGATGCCGTGGTTCGCTCAGCCGAGCTGATACTGCAGGAGAGGATTCCGCGCAGGCTTGTGCTCCAGGATGTGCACCAGCAGGACGATCCGATGGTGGTTCCTTCCGAAACAGAGAAGCCGGCAGTTCGCGAGCTCGATACGGCGAATACGCCGCAGCCGAGAATCGCGCTACTCGGCAACGTTCCCTACACGATGATCGTGAGCAATGCCGGCAGCGGAGTGAGCCGTTTCGGCGAGATCGCAATCAACAGGTGGAGAAGTGACGGCACGCGCGACAACTATGGCCAGTGGTGCTACGTCCGGGATGTCACAACCGGGGATGTATGGTCTACAGGACATCATCCGGTGCGCGCGAAGGCGAAGTGGTATCAGGTGCTGTTCGCCAGCGACAGGGCGACATTCCACAGGCGTGACGGTGGCGTAGAGACACTGATGGAGGTCGCGATCGTTCCCGGCGAGCCCGCAGGTGTGCGCAAGGTGACGATCTTCAACCGCTCGACCGAGCCGAAGGAGATAGAGCTCACCAGCTACATGGAGGTCGTGCTGGCGAAGCCTGACTCTGACCGCGCACATCCGGCGTTCGGAAATCTTTTTGTCCAGACAGAATGGCTCCCGGGAAGCTCAGCGGTGCTCGCAATGCGCAGGCCGCGTTCGGCGACAGACAAGCCCGCATGGTGCGGACATGTTGTGGCAACGAGGTCAAGCTCGGGCGCAGTATCGTGTGAGACGGACCGGGCGAAGTTCCTCGGACGCGGAAGGTCGAGCCAGAACCCTGTCGCAATGGACACCCCGGGCGATCTTTCAGGAACGACGGGAGCCGTGCTGGACCCGGTATTCTCCCTGCGCACACGGTTCATGATAGCTCCGGGAAGATCAGCCGAAGCGACCTTCACGACGTTCGTCGCCGAAGACCGCGAGCACGCGATGCAGCTGGCCGACCTCTATCACGACCCGTACAGCTCACGTCGCGCCCTCGACCTGTCGTGGGCCCACGCCCAGGCGGAGCTGCGGGAGCTTGGAATCTCTCCAGCGGACGCAGCGCTCTACCAGGAGCTGGCGGGGCATCTGCTGTTCGAAAACCCAGGGTTCAGGAGCCTCCAGAGCAGGAGCGCCGGCAACACACTGGGACAGCAGGAGCTATGGGGACTCGGCATATCCGGCGATTATCCGATCCTGCTGGCAACGCTCGAATCGGCTGACGGGCTGCCGAGCGTGAGGCAGCTTCTCAAGGTTCATCACTACTGGAGAACCAAGGGAGTCGGATGTGATCTCGTGATACTCAACGAACACCCGCCGACCTATCTGCAGGAGCTTAACGACGAGCTTCTTTCGACCGTGATGGCATCGAGCGAGGCGGGAATGCTCGACAGGCCCGGCGGAATCTTCATAAGAAGAGCGGATATTATCAGTCCTGACGACATCAGGCTTCTCAGCTCTCTCGCAAGAATACAAGTCGACTGTGATGGACTCGGTCTTGGAAACTTTCTCGAGTTCCCGCACGAGGATCCAGCCGCACCCGTCCCGCAGGCACTCGAGCTTCCCGCGCCGGCCACGGCCGCCGCGCAGACGACGAGCGAGCCGCCCGTGAGTGAAGCACCACCTGCACCCGTTCGGAAGGAGCTTGCCTTCTTCAACGGAGTTGGAGGGTTCAATGAGGAGAATGAGTACGAGATAAGGATCGAGGGCGATGAGCTTCCGCCTGCGCCGTGGATAAATGTTGTAGGAAATCCTGCCGGCGGATTCACCGTGAGTGAGACCGGTTCCGGCGTCACATGGGCGGCGAACAGCTACTTCTTCAGGCTGAGTCCGTGGAACAACGATCCGGTAAAGGACGAGCCCGGCGAGTGTATCTACCTGCGTGATGAAGAGGGCGGAGAGGTGTGGAACGTCACTCCGGGCCCGATCCGTCACCAGACACCATATACGACGAAACATGGAGCCGGATATTCGATCTTCGAGCACGAGCACGCCGGCCTTCAGACATCGCTCCGTGTCGGCATGCCGGAGGCCGATGCCGTAAAGCTCCAGGTGTTGAAGATCACCAACCCGGGTGCCGGCACCCGCCGGCTCACTGTCACCAGCTATGTCGAGTGGGTGCTGGGAGTGAATCGCGAGCAGACAGCCGCCCATGTGTGCACAGAGATGGCCGCTGCCAACCAGGTGATGATCGCGCGCAACTACTTCGACCCGATTTTTGCGCACCTTGCCGCTTTCTCCGGTACGAGCGCGGAGGTGAGCGCATGGACGGGTGCGCGCCGTGAGTTCATTGGTCGCAACAACGATCTCTCGGATCCGCTGGGACTCAAGCGCCCGTCACTCAGCGGGAACGTCGGGGATACAGTCGATCCTTGCGCGGCACTTCAATCGCAGGTCGAGATCGGCCCGGGTGAAACGCGCGAGCTGGTGTTCATGCTCGGGGCGGGCGAAGGAAAGGATGGAGCCCTCGGGCTTTTCGAGAAATACCGCGATCCTGCCGCGGCAAACGCGGGGATCGACGGGGCGGCAAGGTCGTGGCGGTCTCGCCTGTCGGCGATATCTGTAAAGACTCCCGAACCCACGTTCGACCTTGTCCTGAACCAGTGGGCACTCTATCAGGCGTTGTCGTGCCGCATGTGGGCGCGGTCGGCGCTGTACCAGTCGAGCGGAGCGTTCGGCTTCAGGGACCAGCTCCAGGACGTGATGGCGTTCACTTACACCGAGCCGCAGCTGGCGAGGGAGCACATAGTGAGATGCGCCGCACGGCAGTTCGAGGAAGGCGACGTGCAGCACTGGTGGCATCCGCAGAGCGGCCGTGGCGTGCGCACGCGCTTCTCGGACGATCTCGTCTGGCTGCCGTACGTGGTGAACAACTACATCGCCGTCACGGGGGACGCATCGGTGCTCGACGAGCCTGCGCCCTATCTCACGATGAGGCAGCTCAACGCTGATGAGCACGAGGTCTACGACCTGCCAGAAGTATCGAAGCTCACAAGCTCGGTCTATGAGCACTGCCTCCTCGCGCTCAGGAAGGCCTCGACGACAGGCGTGCACGGACTGCCGCTCATCGGAATAGGCGACTGGAACGACGGCATGAACCGCGTCGGCGTGGATGGAAAGGGCGAGAGTGTCTGGCTCGCGTGGTTCCTCATCGACACGCTTCGCGGATTCGCGGAGCACGTCGAGAGGCGCGGTGACTCGGGGACCGCGACCGAGCTGCGCGAGCACGCGGACGCCTACAAGGCGGCCATCGAGGCATCGGCGTGGGACGGCGCATGGTACAGGCGAGCGTACTATGACGACGGCGCACCCCTTGGCTCGAGCGAGAGCGACGAGTGCAAGATCGATTCTATCGCCCAGTCGTGGAGTGTAATCTCCGGGGCGGGTGACCCGGCAAGGAGTGCCCAGGCAATCGAATCGCTCATCGAACATCTCGTTCTGGAGGATGCGCGGCTCATCATGCTGTTGACGCCACCGTTCGAGAAAGGCACGCACGATCCCGGCTACATACAGGGGTACCTGCCGGGTGTGCGCGAAAACGGGGCGCAATACACTCACGCTGCGCTATGGGCAGCGCTCGCGTGCGCACGGCTCGGACAGGGTGACCGCGCGATGCATCTCTACCAGATGATCAACCCTGTCACGCACGGCCTTACGCCTGATGACGTCGCGACATACAAGGTCGAGCCGTACGTGGTGGCCGCCGACGTTTACACCGCGGAAGGACACCTCGGACGCGGCGGCTGGACCTGGTACACCGGTTCTGCGAGCTGGCTCTACCGTGTAGGACTCGAGGAGATACTCGGCTTCACCCTGCGCGGCGATACGCTCGAGATCAAGCCGTGCATTCCGTCGGCATGGGACGGATTCGAGGTCGACTACCGGTTCGGGGGAAGCGAATACAGGATCGTCGTGAAGAATCCGTCAGGCGTCGAGAGCGGAGTCGTATCGGTGACCGTCGACGGCGGGGAAACCGGTGGCCGGATTCAACTCGTCGACGACGGTCGGAATCACGATGTCATTGTGACTCTTGGCTCTCCGGCTTCACCTCATCGAGGGGAGTGATCGCCGGCCCGTTCACGACGTTGCCGTACGGGTCGAATCGCGATCCATGACATGGACAGTCCCATGTCCGCTCGCCTGAGTTCCACGATACGATGCAGTAGAGATGGGTACAGACGGCGGAACGCTCGTGAATCACACCCTGGTCGTCCCTGAATACGGCGACCTTCGTGGCTCCCCGCCGAACGACTGCGCCAGACCCCGGAGCGATCTCTTCATAGGATCCGACGTCGCCTTGTTTTGCCCAGTCGGCGTACTGCGCGGCGACGTTGATGTTCTCCCTGAGGAACTCACCGGCTGCGCGGAGAGTCTTTCGCGACGGATCGTACAACTTCTGCCAGGGGTTCCGGCGGCCGAGGATCATGTCGCTGAGCAGCATCCCGGCAATCGTTCCGTGGGTGATCCCGTTTCCGGAGTCACCTGTCGCGATATAGATGTGCTGATCGGGCCCTGGATTCCTGCCGATGAAGGCGAGGTAGTCCATCGGCTCAATGACCTGCCCTGACCACCTGAAGTCCACTGACTTCATCATGGGAAAGCGCTCGCGCGTCCACTCCTCGATGCGCCTGAACCGGTCTTCGGCATCGTCTTCCTGTCCGGTCTTGTGATCCTCGCCGCCGACGATGAGGATGTCGTCGAGGCGCGCAGGGTCGATTCTCGCGTCGACCTCCTGGAGTCGAATGTAGTGATAAGGGTCTGCAGTGTCCCAGTACAATCCGCGTGGCACCGACCCTCGCGGAACGCGCGCGCCAATAACGAATGTCCGGTACGCCGACTGCTTGGTGTGGAGAATTACCCAGTCGTTTACAGGCGTATTCGTCGCTACGACGACGTGGTCGGCCGATATCACGAACCCCTCGCTCGTCGTTACGCGGCATGGCTCGCCGTCGAGGATTTTCTCCGCGTGGGTCGCTGTGAAGATCTGTCCGCCATCGCGAAGGAACGCCCGCGTCACCCCGCTCAGGTATTTCAGCGGGTGGAATTGAGCCTGTCTCGGAAAACGTAACGCGGGACCGGTGTCCCAGAAATCGATTGGCGCACGCTCGACAATCTCGGTTTCATGCAACCCCGCCCGGTGGGTCGCCTCGAGCTCCTTCTTGAGCTCACGGCGGTCGTCGCCCGGGCTCAGGAACAGGTATCCGTCAACACGCTCGAAGTCGCAGTCGATATCCTCCTGGGAGGCAATCGACTCTATACGGGATATCGCGGCATTGTGACTCTCTGCAGCCAGGCGCGCGCCTTCTTCGCCGTGATGCTTCTCCAGCCGATAGTACCGGTCATCGAGCGAGGCGGTTATGTGGGCCGTCGTCCTACCCGTTTCTCCGCCTCCAACTGGCCCGTCGTCTATCACGATCACCGCGCGTCCCGCGCGCGCAAGCATATAAGCCGTCGACATCCCGGCAATGCCTGCTCCGACAATGCAGACATTCGTGCGCATGTCCTGGGTGACCTGCGGAAGTGAAGGCAGGTCGGTCGTGTCCATCCACACGGATGTAGTATGGCCTGAATCGCTTCGCATTTGGTCTTACTCGTTGAGTGAATGCAGGAAGACAACGTGCGGAATGGGGCATAGCGTATGCCACCGTCATGCACGTGAGAGCGATATCTTTCCCGCTCATTCGTCGTAGCACTGTGGAGATCGCTATGGATAAAGCAGTTCTCGAGGCTGCCCGCGCTGCATTTCCGACCGCCGCAAATCAGGTGACCCTCGGAGCCGTCATCCATGACGGAGAGGCCCATCCGGAACCCCTGGTTTCGATCCCGATCTCAATGATGAACAGGCATGGCCTGATCGCCGGCGCGACAGGAACTGGAAAGACGAGAACCCTCCAGCTCATCGCCGAGCAGCTGTCGGCCGCCGGAGTGCCTGTTTTCGTAGCCGACATCAAGGGAGACCTCTCGGGACTCGGCGCCCCGGGGCCCGCGGGCGACCGCATAAGCTCGCGCGCCACGGAAACGGGCTACCCGTGGCAACCCTCCGGCTTTCCAGTCGAGTTCCTGAGCCTTACGGGAAAGAAGGGAGCTCAACTGCGCGCAACAGTCTCATCCTTCGGCCCGATCCTGCTTGCAAAAGTGCTCGGCCTCAATTCCACCCAGACGAGTGTTCTTGCACTCGTCTTCAAGTACTGCGACGACAAGGGACTGCTGCTACTCGACTTCTCAGACCTTCGCGCTGTTCTTCAGTATCTGACAGGTGAAGGCGCTGACGAGTTGAAGGAATACGGCGGAATGTCCAAGGCAACAGTCGGCGTCCTCCTTCGGGAGATGGTCGAGCTCGAGCAGCAGGGCGCCGAGGAGTTCTTCGGCGAGCCCGAGTTCGAGTTAGATGACCTGATTCAGGTCGAGCGCGACGGCCGTGGGCTCATAAGCGTGCTCGAGCTGTCAGACGTGCAGGACAAGCCGGCGCTGTTCAGCACGTTCATGCTGTGGATGCTCGCCACTCTCTATAACGAGATGCCGGAAGTCGGAGATGTGGAGAAACCGAAGCTCGCCTTCTTCTTCGACGAGGCGCATCTCCTTTTCGCGAACGCGAGCAAGGACCTGCTCGCACAGATCCAGCAGGTCGTGCGACTGATCCGGTCGAAGGGGATCGGCGTCTACTTCGTGACTCAGAGCCCGAAGGACATCCCCGAGTCGGTGCTGGGACAGCTCGGCCATCGCGTGCAGCATGCATTGCGCGCATTCACGCCGGATGATGACAAGGCGCTGCGCGCGGCGGCCCGCACGTTTCCGAAGACGAGCTTCTACGACGTCGAGGAAACCCTCACGACGATGGGCACGGGCGAGGCTTTCATCACCGTTCTCTCGCCGAAAGGCGTGCCGACTCCTCCGTTCGCCACGCGGCTGATTCCACCGTCGGCGCTGATGTCCCCGCTTCCCGACTTCGAGCAGCGCATCGCAACGTCGAGGCAGGTGAAGAAGTACGCAACCGATATCGATCGGGAGAGCGCGCGTGAGATGCTTGCTGCTCGAGTCGCTCCGCCGGCTGCGCAAACTGGCCCCGGGAGCCCTGCTCCTGCAAAGGTCCCGAAAGCAACGGGAGGGCGCGCACCGAAAGTGCCAGCCGGGGCGTTCGAGCAGATGATGAAGTCGCCGGTCGCCCGAACAGTTGCCGGAACAATCACCCGCGGCATCATGGGCGCACTCCTGGGTACTCCTCGCCGGCGGACTACGCGAAGTCGCTGGTAGAAATATTTAGTGTTACATAGATACTAAATCATTTCTCCAGGAGGACCGCCCTCACGGGTGCTGCATCGAGCGACATTACCTTCACCGGAAAGGCCATCAGCTCGTAGGAGCCGGGGGGTGTGCGGCGGAGGTCGAGGTTCTCGAGGATGAACGCGTCGCCGCTGAAGAGCATCTTGTGGACTGCCAGTGACTTGCTCTCTTTCGCATCGACAGACGGCGCGTCGACCCCGAGAAGGCGAAGACCGAGTCCGAGAAGGCTTCGCGCGCAATCCTCGGAGAGTGTTGGCCATTCCTCCGGGAAGGTGCCCCCGGCGATGCCGCACCCGGTCTTGAGGAGGAGCCGCTCTAGCTTCACTCCCGTAATCGCCGGCATCAGGGCGCCGAGGCCGATCTCGCCCCGTATCCCGCCGACGTCGACAACTACAGCGGGGCCGTGAAACGCTTCGAGCGGCAGCTCATGGGCGCCGGGCCATCCGTCGCGCACGTGGACCGGTGCGTCAGCGTGCGTTCCGACGTGCGGGCTCATCGTAATACTCGAGAGGTTCACCGAAGACCCGTCTCTGATCGACGCGGTCCATCCGCACGAGAACGGTGTATCGCCCGACCACTCCGGGGTGCCCGTCGCCAGTGTGACGCTGATATCGCGGAGCCGCACGGGTCAGGAGCGGCTGGAGAGAAGCTGTCTGGCCGTGTTCACGATCCCGTCGACAGTGATGCCGAGGTGCTCGTAGATCTCCTTGTAAGGGGCGGATGCGCCGAACCGCTCGATTCCCATTGCCGCTCCATCGGATCCAACCCATCGCTGCCACGACATGGGGTGCCCGGCTTCTATCGACACCCGTATGGCGCCATCTGGCAGGACACTGTCGCGATACTCAGCGCTCTGTGCCGCAAAAATCTCATGGCTCGGCATGCTCACCGCGCGGGTTCTGATTCCTTCCGCCTCCAGCTTTTCCCGGGCCTCGAGTATCAGCGCGACCTCCGACCCGCTCGAAAGCAGCACGACCTCCGGCTCTCCATCTGTCGCGTCAGAGAGCACGTAGGCTCCTTTAGCGACGCCCTCGGCAGAGGCATGCCTCGTCCTGTCTATGAAGCCGAGCTTCTGCCTGGTGAGCACGAGAGCGACGGGTCCCTTTTGTTTGAGAGCTGCCCGCCAGGCTTCAGCTGTCTCCGACGCATCGGCGGGTCTTATCACGGTGAGGCCGGGAATAGCGCGAAGCGTACTCAGCTGCTCGATTGGCTGGTGAGTC
>JBBQZF010000036.1:0-18272 GCA_038208015.1 Gemmatimonadales bacterium | reverse complement strand
TGCGATGTTCATCATCAACGCGACTTTCAGTCTGATTGCGGTCGCCGTGGTGGCCACGCTCTACTTCGTCCTGTTGCGCCGGCACCTGTCGGCGCCGACCGGCGATGTCCGGAGCGGTTTGTTCGAGGCACTCGCCGAATGGTCCGCCAAGCAGGTCAAGCTCTCGCATGGGTCGTCCGAACGCGCGTGGAAACCGAGCATCATTCTGCCGGTGGAGGATCCCGACCGCTTGCGGGGATCCTTCGAGCTGGTGAAAGACCTGGCTTCTCCCATGGGCTCGATCAAGCTGCTTGGTATCGCGCCGTCCGGACAGATCGATGATCTCGGGAAGCGGCTCACGGGCTCCCGCAATGCGCTCATGGACGCGAACGTCTTCACGTCCTCTACAGTCATGGAGAGCGGTCGTTTTCCGGACGACGTGTGCGCCGGGATGCAGGTGCTGGCCGGATCCTTTTTCCGCCCGAACCTTCTATTTCTGGAGTTGCCCAGGAGCAACGAAACGCACGAGGCGCTTCAGCGCATCATCAAGGAGGCCAAGCGGCAGCGGATGGGCGTCGCCCTGTTCGTGAAACACGAGACCTCGGGCCTCGGGCAGCGAAGGCGGATAAACCTGTGGATTCCCGACCGGGGTCCGGAGTGGAAGATGGAAATGGAATTCGATAACCTCGACCTGGCCGTTTTGCTGGCGTATCGCATGATGGAAAGCTGGGGCGCGAAGCTCACGGTGATCGCGGCGGTGGAAGAGAAATCCCACAAGGACAAGGCGGAAAAATTCCTCGCGCGCCTCGTGGATCTCGCCCGGCTTCCCGCGAACACGGCGGCCCACGTCGCGGACGGGGACTTCGGACGATACGCGAGCAGCGCGCCGGAAGCGGACCTCAACGTCTTTCCGCTGCCGGCGGAGCTGGACGCTGAGTTTCTCTGGAGCCTGCGAGACGCTACAGGGTCGTCGTGCCTCTTTACCCAGGACAGCGGCGACGAGAGCGCGCTGGCCTGAAATCCAGAGCCTCGAAACGGGGTCAGTCCTGAATAACTACCAGCTACTGATGCAACCGCGGCACGAAATCGGCAACCTCCCGCCAAGCAGTCGGCAAGGCGCTGGAATTCCTTCGAGCCTGGCAATGCGCGTGTTTTCAGCGCCGATCTGCTTCGAGCGGGTTTATCCAGTTCAGCCGCGGGAACCGCGCAAAGTCGGCATCAGTCGAACAGAGCTCGCAACCATGCTCGATCGCGAGCGCCGCAAGGTGTGCGTCTGTTGTCAGGTTTCCCGCAGCTCCGGTATCGAGCAGCAGCGCTTTCAATATCCGCCAGTGCTCCGGCCCTGGGTACAACTGAACAACATTCGGACGTGCCAGCCATCCGTCGATAATTGCTAGCGCCCGGTTTGGATCGAGCGGCTTCGCAAAGACTTTCCGCGACGTGGAGATTCGCATGAAACCGAGAAGCGTGACCCACGCCAGCGCCACTGAGTCGGAACCGCCAATTACACCTTCGAGCCACCTCTTCGCACGGCTGTGCCCGGGGCTGTCGGCGTTGGCCGAGTAGAGCAGGAGATTGAGGTCGAGCAGGCGCATGCTGAAGAACCTGTTGTTGTCTCAGGTACATCCCTCCAGGAAAAATTCGCGGATGAACGCAACCGGAATCGGCCCCTCCGCCATGAACCGCTCGTGGAATATCTGTGCGGAAAAGCCGGCCCCGGTGCGCGCCCTGCACGCATCGCGAAGCTCGATTATCGCGTTCTTGCCGAGGTTGTAGGTGATAGCCTGCGTCGGCCACTTGGAGTAACGATAGATTGCGCGGCTCGCTGACTCGAGCGCGGCCCGGGCCGCAGGGTCAAACGCGGCGCGGAGTCGCGCCCCGGGCATGAACTGCACATGCTCGGTGTAGTAGTCGATCGCCTGGTCGAACGTCATCCGCTGCGTGTGAAGCCCGACGTCGACACGAATCCGGACTGCACGAAGCAGCTGGGCCTGGAGCTCGTACAGGTACTCCCCGGCGGAGTAGAATCCGTAGCGATGATCCGGCACCGGCTCGGACATCAGCTCCTCGCTGTAAAGCCCCCATCCCTCGAGAGCCATCGAGTCGCTCCACATCGCTGAGGAATCCTCGACTGCACCCGGCGTCAGCCAGCGGATATTCGAGATCCGCGATGCATTCGCCGTCATGTACTTGAAGTGCCAGTCGTGGCCCGGGAATCCTTCGTGGACCGCCGTCGTAGCCACAGACGCGAAGTTATTGCTCCTCAGCGTTTCCGGATCGTTGCCAGTCGGGGTGAGATAGAATCTCCCGGTGCCACCCTGCTTGAGCGGCGGGGCAGGGTAATAGGCGGCGTCGATCGTGCTGCGGAGGACAGGCGGTGTCGGCAACACATCGAGTCGATACCCGGCAGGAATGTCGAACAGGTCGTGCTCACGTCCGTAGGCGACTGCCCGGACCCCGGCTTCCCTGTACCACCTGAAAAGCTGGTCATCGTCGCGCGGGGCATCCTTCGAGAGGAAACCCATGACGGCCTTCACGCCCGCGTAATTCTCGGCGGGCGTGCCGAAAGGGATGTTCATCTTCGCGGTGTCGGCGAATTCACGAGCGACCTCCACGATCCTTCCGGTGTACAGCGCCACCTGCGCCGCGCCGTACTCGTAAAGCTGGGCAGCCGTGCGCGAATCACGAAGCACCGTCCTTACGCGCCAGTCGTACTCCGCTTCGCCTGCGGCGTACCTGTCAACAGGCTCGTTGACGTCGAAATTCTGGAGGAGGAATGCGGCGAACTGCTCCCATGCGCTCGAGGCAGCGAGTCCCGCGCCGGTGATCTGCGCCAGTGTCATTGCGGCGAATGGCCGCGAGCCGAGGTAGCGCTGTGCCAGGCCCGGAAGAGTTGTCCGGAAGTACTCCGCATTTGCGCGGCTCCCTTCGATTCCGTCGCGCTGGACCATCCGCTTGTCGGGCAGGTTGCCCGACTTTTTTCCCGTAAGAAGATTTCCGCGCGCAACCTCCAGGTATCCCGGAATCGCGAGTGTGCGGGCGATTACCTGCTGCCATTCGGGCTCGTCGCCAAGCAGTCCACCGGGATACTCGCGCATCTGCTGGATCTGCCAGTCGACTCCGCGAAACGGCTCGGCGACATAAGTGTCGAGCGCACGCTCCCAGTATCGGCGCTCGCCTCCCTGCCTGATGAGGAACGCGAGCTGCGACATCATGAGACCGCGGTCTGCCTGCTCGGCCCGGGTAAGCGTTGCCGGGTCGATCTGGTCGACTGACGCGAGAAGCGACCTGTAGAGCGTGAGTTCCCGCGTCAGCGCTGCTACGCGATAGTCACGCAGTCTCGAGTTTGAGTCCGCAAGTGAAGGGCTGTATCCGTCACCGCCGAGATACGTCGCCGTGACCGGATTTCGCTCGAGATGAAAAACAAAATACCTGTCGCGGAGCTCGGCGAATGTGCCGGGAATTATCGCGGGCGCGGGAGGTCCTGCAGGCTGTTGCGGCGCGCATCCCTGGACGTTCCGAAGAATTCCGAACCCCGCCGCGGTGACGGCAGTGCGCTGCACGAACAATCGACGATTCACAGATATCGTGTCCGCAGCACGTCGAGGTGGTTTGCTTCGTGGCCCGGCAGAATGAAGGCGATCGCTCTTACTGTGATTTCCTTTCCGCTGGCGATGCCGCGCATCGAGAATGCTTCCCTGGTGAGACCGCCAAAGAGATGTATCGACGACTTTCTCAGGTGTTCGAATTCGCCAGTGAGGTCATCGAGTGTGCGTTTGCCGAACGCGCCGTTCGCAACGTACTGGTTCTCGTCGAATCCCTCGAGCGGAGCCGTGTCGCCCCTGGAAAAACGAAGCGCACGGTAGGAGAACACGCGCTCGGCATCGGAGAGGTGGCCGATTACCTCGCGGATTTTCCACTTCCCGGGCGCATACGAATGGTCCCCCATCGATTCCGGCAGGGACCGGAGAAGGGAGAGAGTCTCCGCCAGCTGGCGATCCATCGTTTCGACGACGTCCCCATCGGGTGCGCGTTTTACGTACCCCGCATAGAACGGAGCGAATTCGTCGTCGGCGGGCTTTTTCGCGCGCCAGGAAGTGTCCATGCTGATTCTCCGGGAATCCGCCGGTCAGATCGCCGCGCGGCGGTGTTTCGTTGTCACGACCTTTCTGAGAAGTGAGATCTGGCCCCCGTGATATGCGTCATGCTGGGCGATTCCAGGAAGCATGAACGCGATCGACCGGGAGCTGCCGGGGGCGAGCCCGGACAGCCGGTCGTCGGAAAGCCCCGCCACGACCTCGCACAGGAACATGTCAGGCGGCGTCTGATCCCGTCACCATTCAATGCTCAATGATATTAAGCATCGTGGCGTTGCGCGTGGCAAGGAACAGGGAGCTCGACCGCGCGCGCGGCTGGCGCACGATCCAAGTGTTCGCCATGATCATGAATCAACTTGAAGAGGGCGGGAATGCCGGAATCCTATGACCACCTCAGCCGCCTTGTCGATCACCTCGAGTGGGCGGACGAGCGAGTGCTTCAGAGCCTGCGAAGCGCCCGGGCGCTGCTGCCAGCGGCAATCTCTCTGTTCTCCCCCGTACTCGGCGCCGAGCATACGTGGCTGAGACGTATCAGCGGGGAGAAGCCGCGAGTCGCGGTATGGCCGGAGCTTTCGTTTGAGGAATGCGCGCAGCTGGCGGCGTCCTGACTAGCTCGCGCGGCGCGCCGGGATAGCGGGCTGGTCTTCCACGAGCGAAGGCATCTGCCACGCTGCTCCGAGCACTTTCTGGAAGCAGGGCTTGGCGACGATCTCCACTCCCTGGCTCATGAGCATGTCGTACCGTGCCAGCTTCTCCGGATATCGGGAAATTGAGACCGGCTGGTAGTCGAGCGAGAGAAAGAACCTGTCGCTGAGGCTCAGTGCGAACACTTCCGCGATGTCCCGCGCGCGCGCAAGGCGCTCCACTCCGAGTACTACGTCGGTTCCCAGTCCATGCCCGTGCTCCGATTCCGCGACTGCCACAGACGACACCTCGGCAAGGGATGGCGAGTACTCCTCGAGAGCTGCGCATGCGAGGACACGTGAACCCGCGGCGGCAACGACATAGTTGTCGATGTTCATCACGATCTGGTCGTGCGTGCGCGGCAGCATCAGCCCCTGCGCGTTGTAGCGCGAGACCAGCTCCCAGATCGCGTTGACGTGCGCGAGTCTGGCCGGGCGAACCGGGGCCTGGCGGTTATCGAGGGAGAAAGCGGCGGACTGATTATTATGCACTCACAATGTATAAATACTCATCCGGGGCCACGCAATAGGCTTCTTGTCCGGAAGATGGGAAAACCAGAACCCCGGGGGGGTCGAGGAGACCCGAGAGGAAAAAAATGAGACCGGTGAGGAAGCAAAAAAAATCTTCCTCACCGGTCTCAGTGGTCTCCCCCCCCTTGCTGTTGCGAGGTTAAGGCGCTGCCGTCAACCTCCCGCTAGACGGGAGGGAGCTTCCCCTTGTAGTGCTCCCACCCAGCCGCCGCTCCCCGCCTGGCGAGAACCTGCCCTAGCCCCACGGCGAGGGCGCTACCGGCGGTCCACAGCAGGGCATCACCCCAGCCGGTGTCGGGGGACGCGGGGTTTGCCGGCGGGTCCTCCGACGTGACCGCCCGCCAGCCTGCCGTCATCCCTCGGTCGATCACGATCGCCGCGACCATCGCCGAGCCGGCGGCGATGACCATCCACATGAGCCTGTCTTCCGTGCTGCCCGACCGCCGCTTCTTCTTTTTTGCCGCCATTGTCTGCCCGGAGCTATCGCTGCGCGTATACCGAAGTGCGGCCCGCGCGGTCGAATGTGAGTACGTCGTAGCGCTCCCTGGTTGCACCCTCCATGCCGGGCGAGCCCATCGGCATCCCGGGGACTGCAAGGCCGGCAATATCCGGCTTCTCGTCGAGCATCTTCCTGATCAGGTCCGCTGGGACGTGTCCCTCGAACGCGTAGTCGCCGATGACGGATGTATGGCACGACTGCAGGTTCGCGCCGATCGCGTACTTCTGCTTGATCATCGTGAGATTCGGCATGTCCATCGTCTCGACAGTGAAGCCGTTCTCACGCATGTGATCGACCCACTTGGAGCAGCATCCGCAGTTGGGGTCCTTGTAAACCTTGACGACTTCTCCATCCGCTGAAGCAATCTCCCCTCCCGCTGCTGTCGGTGAGGGTGACTGCGCCGTCGTCTGCGCGTCTGGCGTCGCGTATGCGCTCTGCGTCTCGCTTTTACAGGCGACCACTCCAGCAGATGCCAGCACTATGACCGCAATCCATTTGACTCTCATTTATTCCTCTTCGACCGGGGCCTTTGCCTCCAGCCAGGCGCGCCATCCGCCCGCCACTGAGGCGACGTTTGTGTAACCCATTTTCTGGAGCGAATCCGCCGCGAGCGCAGCACGATATCCGCCTCCACAATACAGTATAAGCTCTGAGTCCTTGTCGGGAACGACTGTCTCGATATCCCTCTCGATAATACCCCTGCCAAGGTGTTCGGCACCCCTGGCGTGGCCGGCCTCCCACTCATTGTCCTCGCGCACATCGATGAGCCGCGCGCTTCCCCCATCAACCGCCTGGCGCGTATCGGCCACTGACAGCTCCCTGACGCGTGGCCTGGCTTCGTCAACCAGCGCGAGAAAACCCGGAGAATGCTGCTTGTGCGCCATCATTTCCCGTCGAGCTCCTCGATGGTTTTCGTCGAAGGCCGCCGCGAGCGCTGGAGCCGCGCGGCAACCTCCTCCGACTTCGCCATCACCCGCAGGATGTTCTCGCCAGCGAGCTTCCTGAGATCGGCGTCAGACCAGCCGCGGCGCACGAGCTCGGCGAAAAGAGATGGATATGTCGAAACGTCTTCGAGGCCCTTCACGACGATGTTTATCCCGTCGAAATCACCGCCGATGCCGACGTGATCGGCGCCTGCAACTTTCCTTATGTGGTCGATGTGGTCAGCGACCTCCGAAAGGGTGGCGAGCGGACGCGGCCGCGCCGTCGTCCATGCGCGGATCTCGGCCTGTATGCGAGCTTCATCATTACCGGCACGCGCCCGGATTGCCTGCTGAGCCCGCGACAGCTCCTCGTTGTAATCGATGAGGCGCTTCGACACGAACCCCGGAACGAACGTGACCATCACCACACCGCCGTTCGCTGGCATCCGCCGCAGGATTGAGTCGGGAACGTTCCGCGGAACGTCTGCGATAGCTCTCGCGTTCGAATGCGAAAAGATCACCGGCGCTTCTGCCACATCGAGAGCGTCGCTCATCGTGCCGGGCGACGTATGTGACAGATCGACGAGCATTCCCAGCCGGTTCATCTCGCGCACGACTTCCTTGCCGAACTCGCTGAGGCCTCCGTGCCTCGCGACGTCGGTGCCGGCATCGGCCCAGTCGGTCGTGGCGTTGTGAGTGAGACCGAGGTATCGCGCGCCGAGTGCATGGTAGGCGCGAAGAGCACCAAGTGAATTCTCGATTACGTGGCCTCCCTCCATGCCAAGCACCGATCCGATCCGCTTCGCCGTGAAGGCTTCGGTGAGGCCGCGTGAGTCGAGGGCGAGCTGAAAGCGTTCCGGATACATCCCGATGAAACGCCGCGCTATGTCTATCTGCTCGAGTTGCATTCGCGCAAAGCCGTAGGCGGCTGCATCGCCAGGGACGTACACAGACCAGAACTGGCCCCCCACCATTCCGCGCCGGAGACGCTCAAAATCGGTATGCCCGGGAGTACTCCTGGTGAGATCGTAGGCGGCAACGTCTCTCGGCGCTGCGCTGTCGGTGCGAATTGCCCACGCAAGGTCGTTGTGACCGTCTATCAGCGGCGTCGATTCGAGGATGCGCCTTGCCCGCGCAACGTGCGCCTCAGTGACCTGGGCGGACAACGGCTCGGTTGCGATTGTGAGCGCCAGCAGCGGCAGAATACATCTCATTAATTCGGTCCAGAGGAAGAATCCCGGCAGGAATCGAAAGGTAACGTTCTTTACTGACCTGCTCCATGACGCTAGAATCCGCGCAATGAAAGAGGACTCGGTCAAACCACTGGACTTCGGCGACCAGAAGTCGCTCGACTCTGCACTGTCGGATTCGGTGCGCTCCCTCCAGGAGTCAGGAATTCTCCGGATCACCCGGCAGGTTCGCGGCATGCTCGCGCGAGGCGAGACGGTCGTCAACCTTACAGTCGGCGATTTCGATCCGCGCTACTTCCCGATCCCGAAGCAACTTGCGCAGGGAATCCAGGACGCGGTGGCTCGCGGCGAGACTAATTATCCGACGCCGGAGGGAATGCTCACGCTGCGTGAAGCAATCTCCGAGTACGTTCTCCGCACAGCAGGTGTTCGTTATCCCGTCGAGGCGATAGTCGTCTGCAGCGGCGGACGGCCGGTGCTTTACGGAGCATACCGCGCAGTCGTGAATCCGGGCGACAAGGTCGTGTTCTCGGTTCCCTCCTGGCAGAATGAGGCATACGCGCTGATAACCGGCGGCGAGTCAGTGGTAATCGAGGCGACGGCCGACACAGGTTTTCAGCCGACGCTCGAGCAATTCCGCCCGCACCTCGGCGACGCCGCGATGATCTGCATCTGCTCTCCCGGAAATCCCACCGGCACTGTGATGACGGAGCAGCAGCTCGGCGACATTCTCCGGGCCGTGGTGGAGGAGAACATGAAGCGCGAGTCGAGTGGACGGCGGCCGCTTTTTGTTCTCCACGACCAGATGTACGGCGCACTCGTCTCGGAAGGCCAGAAGCACGTATTCCCCGCCGCGATCGTGCCTGAATCGGCGAGGTACGTCATCTCGGCTGACGGCGTGTCCAAGGCGTATGCGGGTACGGGCCTACGGGTGGGGTGGATGCTCGCAGCCCCCGCGATTGGAGCCCGGGTGCGTGACCTGCTGTCGCACGCGGGAGCATGGGCGCCGCGCGCGGAGCAAAGCGCCGTCGCGGGGTTCCTTCGTGATCCTGAGGCGATCGCCGCATTCCGGAAAGAGATGGACGCGCGGATCGCCGAGCGCCTCCAGGCCATGCACGAAGGTTTCACTGCGCTGAGGAAGGATGGATACCCGGTCGACTCGATCAATCCGCAGGGGGCGATCTACTTTTCGGCTCAGTTCAATCTCCACGGAAAGAGCATAGACGGCCGGGAGATCACCACCGACGACGAAATAAGACTGCTCCTTCTCGAACGGGCTGGCGCAGCGGTAATACCATTTCAGGCGTTCGGTGTGCAGAAGGAGTGCGGATGGTTCAGGCTTTCCGCCGGCGCTGTTTCACTCGACGAGATACGCTCGCTGTTCCCGAGGATCCGGGCACTCCTCGATGAGATTCAGTGACGTGGGGTGGGCCGCTATGGCTGCCTCGCGCGACCGCTGAAAAGCCGAAGCGAAAAGAAGTCAGAGAGCGCTGAAACCAAACAACCCGCGGATACGTCCGGTCAGCATGTTCCTCGACCCCCGCGCTCTCTTCATGCTGGTTCTACTGGTCGGTGTCACCGGCTGGGTGTTGAAGGGGCTCATGGTGACCTGGCATCGCCTGAAGACCGGCGACAGGGCCGCCGCTCCGCAGCTGGGGGACATGGAATCCCGGCTTCGCAATGTCGAAGAGGCAACTACGAGCCTGCTCATGGATGTCACGAACCTTCGCGAGAAGCAGAGGTTCATGACGCGGCTCCAGGCGGCGTCAGCGTCGGTCGAGTCGACCAGCGTGTCGCAGCATGCTTCGGGGTCGGACATCTCTCCGATGTCGACTCAGAGCATTCCGGTCATGCCACGAATGGGAAAACGCTAGTCTAGCTATTCGCTATTCGCTATTCGCTTTACGAGCGTGAGGATCGTATAGATCGCGACCGGCTCGCTTTCCTGATTGGTTACCTCGACATCCCACGCAACGACTCCCTGCGGGACTGTGTCAGGCATCGGATCCTTCGCTGTTTTCTGCTTGCACGTAAGCCGCACCTGAATAGTGTCGCCGGCGTAAACCGGCTTCACGAACCGGAGGTTGTCGAGCCCGTAGTTGGCGAGAACCGGACCCGGTGCGGGATCCACGAAAAGCCCCGCGGCTGCTGAAAGCACGAAATACCCGTGCGCGACCCTCTTCTCGAACAGCGATTCGCGCGCCGCTATATCGTCCATGTGCGCGTAGAAGAAATCTCCGCTGATTCCCGCGAAGTTGACGATGTCCGCCTCCGTTATCGTGCGGCGATGAGTGATGAGCGTGTCGCCGATCTCGATTTCCTCGAAGTGTTTCCTGAACGGGTGAATTCTGTCTTCGGGCTGTGAAGCTCCCTTCATCCATTCGCGGGAGATCGCGGTGAGCGTGGTCGGAGAACCCTGGAGCGCGGTGCGCTGCATGTAGTGGAGCGCGCTCCGGATGCCTCCCAGCTCCTCTCCGCCGCCGGCCCGGCCTGGCCCTCCGTGAACCAGCCCCGGCAGCGGGGACCCGTGACCTGTCGATGCTTTCGCGCTCGACTTGTCGATGATCATGATGCGGCCGTGATGTGACGCGGTTCCGAGAACGACATCGCGGGCGATGTTGTCATCCGACGTAAAAAGCGACCCGACGAGGCTGCCGCGGCCGAGCTTGGCGAGCTCGACCGCTTCATCGACGCTCGAGTAGGGAATCACAGTATTCACCGGCCCGAATGCCTCGATCGTGTGCGGCGCGTCTGTGTCGAACGGCTTGCCACAATAAAGAAGCGTAGCGGGAAAAAACGCTCCTTTCGACTTGTCGCCGGCGGCGATGTCGAAGTTGTCGGGGTCTCCGAAGACGAGCTCCGACCCGTCCTTCAGGCACTCGACGTTGTGTCTTACATCGTCCACCTGCGACTTGCCGACGAGCGGTCCCATTCTCACGCCTTCAACCTGGGGATCACCAACCTTCACACTGCCCAGCCGCTTCGAGAGCGCCTTTATCACGTCGTCGATCATCGGCTCGGGCACGAGTGTGCGGCGGATCGCCGTGCACTTCTGTCCCGCTTTCGTCGTCATCTCGCGGGCGACTTCCTTGATGAACAGGTCGAACTCTTCAGTGCCTGGTGCCGATTCGGGTCCGAGCATCGAGAAGTTCAGCGAGTCCGCTTCCATGTTGAAGCGGGTCGAGTTCTCGATCATTGCCCTGCCGGACTTGAGCTTCCTGCCGGTCGTAGCCCCGCCGGTGAACGTCACGACGTCCTGTCCGGTTACGTGGTCGAGGAGGTCGCCGGTTGAGCCGACGATGAGCTGGAGAGCACCTTCGGGAAGGATCTCCGACTCGATCATCGCCTTCACCATCGCATGCGTCAGGTATGACGTGATGGTAGCAGGCTTCACGATCGCCGGCATTCCGCCGAGGAATGTCGGTGCGAGTTTTTCGAGCATTCCCCAGCAGGGGAAGTTGAAGGCGTTGATGTGGACCGCGGTCCCCTCGAGCGGAACGCAGATATGCCTGCCGACAAAGCTGTTGTCCTTGGAGAGGATCTCGGCGGGCCCCTCAACGTAGAACGTCTCGTTGGGGAACTCGCGCCGGCCCCTGCTGGAATACGCGAAGAAGGTTCCGATTCCTCCCTCGATGTCCACCCACGAGTCTGACTTCGTTGCGCCGGTTGCCTCGGAGAGCTTGTAGAACTCTTCCTTTCGCTCCATCAGGTACTTCGCCATTTCCTTGAGCATGCGGGCGCGCTCGTGGAACGTGAGCTTCCGCAGGTTCGGATTGCCGGTGGCGCGCGCGTACTCGAGCATGCCCGTGAAGTCGAGTCCTTCGCTCGTCGCTTCGCCGATCTTTTCGCCGGTAACGGCATGGACGAGGTCGGCTCCGCTGCCTTTGCCTTCGATCCATTCGCCGTGGGCGTAGCTCTTCAGTCTGTTCATGTCAGCTCTTGTTGGTTTCACGCCACGTCGTGTATGTCGCGCTCTGTTGGGGCCTGCCCGGCTCCTTCTCGCGCAGCGGCTCGGTCTCCCTGAGCGTTTCCCGCATCTTCTGCGGGAGTGACTGATAGAGCCGGGTGCCCTCCGTTTTCCACGCGATCATCTCGTCGCTTACGTCCTTCACGATCTTCGCCGGGTTGCCCACCACTACCTTGCGGGGTGGAATCTGCATCTCCGCCGGCACGAAGCACAGCGCTCCGATTATGCACTCGGCTCCGATGACCGCGTTGTCCATTATTACCGCGTTCATTCCAACAAGCGAGTTGCGGCCGATGCGCGCTCCGTGCACGATCGCGCCGTGCCCGATGTGAGCACTCTCCTCGAGAGTCACGATCACGCCGGGGAACATGTGCACCGTGCAGTTCTCCTGCACATTGCATCCGTCCTCGATGACAATGCCGCCCCAGTCGCCGCGGATCGCCGCGCCCGGTCCCACGTAGACGTCGCGGCCGATTATCACGTTGCCGGTGACAGTCGCGTTGGGATGGATGTACGCGGACTCGTGGATGACGGGAATGAACCCTTCGAACTCGTAGATCACGACGGGAAATCTAAGTCCGGATCATGCTGCAGCGGTTTCGTTCTCACCCGGCACGCCGGGAACAGCATGTTCTAGCAACATCCCCAAATGCCTGTTAGTGTTGTAGTCCCTCTACAGAAGGACGGGTCTAATCCCGACCTCGGACATAAAAGAGCGGTTCGAACAGACGCTTGGCGCGGTTTACGCCATCCAGCGCGAACTGAAGGGCGGAGCCATGTCCCGGGTCTTTGTGGCGGAGGAGCGTGCTCTTGGACGGCTCGTCGTCATAAAGGTCCTCGCGCTCGACCCCGACCAGAACATGTCGGCGGAGCGCTTCGAGCGCGAAATCAAGCTCGTAGCGCGGCTCCAGAACCCCCACATAGTTCCGCTTTTCTCGGCGGGATCGATTGACGGGCTCCCGTTCTATACGATGCCCTACATAGAAGGAGAATCCCTCAGGGCAAAGCTCGTTCGGGAGAAAGCGCTCCACTCGTTCGAAGCCACTCACCTCCTGCGCGATGTCGGACTGGCTCTCGAATACGCGCATGCGCACGGCGTCATTCATCGGGACATCAAGCCGGATAATATCCTCCTCTCGGGAAGCTCAGCGTGCGTGGCGGACTTCGGAATCGCTCGCGCCCTGACTGCGGCGCGAACGGGGCCTTCGGCAATGCGGGAAGGAGAATCGCGCTCAGCTATCACGCGGCACGGGATGGCGGTTGGCACGCCCGCCTACATGTCGCCCGAGCAGGCAACTGCCTCCGAAACAGACCAGCGCACCGACATCTACTCGCTCGGGTGCGTCGCATTCGAGTTGCTGACCGGCAAGCCCCCGTTCACCAAGCAGGGCGCCCAGGCGCTGATAGTCGCGCATGTCGTTGAGCCCCCGCCGATAGCGCGGCTGCGCCAGCCGACAATCCCGACCGGGCTCGCCGAGCTCGTTCGAGCCTGTCTCGAGAAATCTCCATCGAATCGCCCCGAGACTGCAACCGACTTCCTCTCCGCCCTTGAATCGTCCGGAGGGCGGAGCAAGGTCGCGACACCGGCGAATGGAGAGGGAATGGCGTCGATCGCCGTGCTCCCCTTCCAGAACATGAGCGGTGACAAGGACACGGAGTTCCTGTCGGACGGTATCAGCGAGGACATCATCAACGCCCTGACCCAGATCAGTGGTCTTCGTGTCGCCGGAAGGATGTCGTCGTTCGCCTTCAAGGGTGAAAAGGTGGATCTGGCGACCGTTCGCGAAAAACTGAACGTCGAGACGGTGCTCGAGGGGAGTGTGAGGAAAGCGGGGAACCGCCTGCGCATAACGGCACAGCTCGTCACGATAAGTGACGGCTATCATCTCTGGTCGGAGCGCTTTGACCGGGAGCTCACCGACATATTTGCAGTGCAGGATGAAATCGCGACTGCGATCGCTTCCAAGCTCAAGCTGAGCATGAAGCGAGGAGGGGAGCTTTCGAAGCCGCCGACGAACAGTGTCGAGGCTTATGAGCTTTTCCTGAAGGGTCGCCCGTTCTATTACATACCCGGACGCCGCATGAACGAAGCGATCGGATGTTTCGAGGGTGCCATCGCCCTCGACGACACGTTTGCGCTCGCGCACGCCGCCCTCGCCGATGCGCTGACGCTGGCCGGCTATTACGGGGCAGTGACGCCGTTGAAGATCATGGATCGTGCGCACCAGGCGGCGCTTCGTGCGGTCCAGCTGGCTCCCGGCATCGCAGAGTCGCATCACGCTCTTGCGCTGTGGCTGACTTTCTACGGCGGGGACCGGAACGCAGCGATCCGTGAGTGGGAGAACCTGCAGGCTTCCAGAGGCCTGGGGATTCACATGCGCTGCAGCCGCGCAGTATGGGGGGTGGGACTACTCGGCGGACGGTGGGATGAGGGGATCGAAGAAATACGCGCTGCCATTGAAACGGATCCGCTGAACGGGTTCGCCCACTCGATGCTCGCGATGATGAAGACTTTCGCGGGCCAGCTCGACGATGTCGTCGCATTCGCTCGCCGCGGCGTGGAACTGGATCCGACATCCTTCTGGTCTCATCTCACTCTGCAGCGCGCTTTTCACTGTGCGGGAATGGGCCAGGAGGCCGAGAGACAGGGAGTCCAGACGCTGGAGATATCTGGCAGGCACCCGTGGGTGCTCGCCGAGCTGGCAGTTCATTACCGGAAGGTTGACAACATCGATGCGGCAACGGCAATCCACGACGAGCTTGTCGCGCGCGGGAGGGTGCAACACCTGCAGCCGTCTCCGCTAGCGCTCGCCGCCGTGGCTGCGGGTCGGCTCGATGAGGCGATCGAGCTCTGCAAGCGCGCCCTGGCCGAGAGGGATGCTCACATACTCTGGGCGGTACTCGAAGTCTGGAACGGGTGGGAGCCCCTCTATGAGCACCCGGAATGGAAGGATGTGCAGAAGGAAATCTTCAGCTGGCGCCCGCTTTCGAGTGTCACACCCGCTCCAGTATCGTAGCCATTCCCTGGCCGACGCCAACGCACATAGTGCAGAGGGCGTAACGTCCGCCGGTCTCCCTCAGTTCATGCGCCGCCGTGAGGAGAAGGCGGGCTCCTGACATTCCAAGAGGGTGACCGAGAGCGATCGCGCCACCGTTCGGGTTGACCCTCGGGTCATCGTCAGCAATACCAAGCTCGCGCGTGCACGCGAGTGACTGCGCCGCGAAGGCCTCGTTGAGCTCGATGACGCTCATGTCGGCCATTGTGAGCCCCGCCTTTTCGAGCGCCATGCGGGATGAGGGAACCGGGCCCATGCCCATCGTGCGCGGTTCCACGCCTGCGGCAGCCGACGAAACGATTCGCGCCATCGGCTCAAGATTGTATTTCGACAGCGCGGCCTCCGATGCGACGAGCAGCGCTGCGGCGCCATCGTTGATTCCGGACGAGTTGCCGGCGGTGACTGAGCCCTTTCCATCAGCGCGGAAGGCTGGCTTGAGCTTCGCGAGAATTTCCAGCGTGGTGTCAGGCCGGATGAACTCGTCCTGGGCAAACGATATTGGCTCCTTACCGCGCTTTTCAGCAGGGACTGACACCGGTGATATCTCACGCTCGAACCTTCCTTTCGACCTGGCGTTGGCAGCCTTCATCTGCGAATTGTGTGCGAAGGAATCCTGATCCTCCCGCGTTATCCCGTACTGCTCGGCGACGTTCTCCGCGGTCTGGCCCATCGAGTCGATGCCATAGGTGTCACGCATCTTCGGGTTGACGAAACGCCAGCCGATGCTCGTGTCGAAGAGCTCGGTGTTGCGCGCAAATGGCTGCGCTGATTTTGACAGTGCGTAGGGAGCCCGGGTCATGTGCTCCACTCCGCCTGCGATGTACATGTCCCCGTCGCCTGCCGAGATCGCGCGGCCCGCGCTGACAACCGCGTTCATGCCCGATGCGCAGAGCCGGTTGACTGTCTCGCCAGGCACAGTGACCGGGAGGCCCGCGAGCAACAGTGCCATTCGCGCGACGTTGCGGTTGTCCTCGCCTGCCTGGTTGGCGCAGCCGAGAATGACATCGGTAATCACCGCGGCGTCGAGATTCGTGTGGCGTGCCATAAGCGAGCGGATCGCATGCGCAGCGAGGTCGTCGGCTCTGACAGCCGAGAGCGAGCCGGCGAAGCTTCCGATCGGCGTACGGATGCCGTCTACAATGAAGGTGTTTGTCATCGCATAGAAAATCTAAGTCAGCCGCCGGAAGATGGGGGTTGGGCGCGAGCGGTCTTGAATGCTATAGTTGCAAGAACCGTTTGCCCGTATCAGGAGGGCGCCGAAGTGATCCCGACTACGGACCGAGTGGCGAACTCGAGAGTCATGCTGTGCCTGGCGATCGCGCTGGTCGCGACGAATACGGGCTGCGCGTCATCAGCCCGGCAACAGGCGGAACACGACCAGTACCCGCATTCCGGCGAGCCGATCGGAACGGTACGGCAGATCTACGACGGCGTCCTCACGCCGGAGATGGCGGCAAACACATTCAGGAACATCGACAGGCTGTTTCCCGTTCGCACGGTTGCGCGGTCCACCGCGCCGATGCCGTTGCCTCCCGCTGCCACGCCGCTCGGGAACGTGAAGTTCGTGGACAGCGGGAAACAGTATGACATCGATGACTATATCGAGTTGAACCGTGTGGCCGGTCTGATCGTGCTCCATGGCGGTCGCATCAAACTGGAGCGGTATCGGCCTGGCAACTCGGAGCAGACGCGCTGGATGTCGATGTCGATTGCAAAGTCGATAACGTCAACGCTTATCGGTGCGGCCCTGAAGGAAGGGCACATCGGCAGTATCGATGATCACGTCACGCGATATGTCCCGTCCCTGGCCGGCAGCGGATACGACAGTGTAACAGTGCGCGACGTCCTGATGATGGCGTCGGGCGTGAAGTGGACCGAGACATATACGGACTCGACATCCGACCGCCGCCGACTCCTCGAGGCGCAGATCTCCCAGATCCCGGGGTCCCTGATGGGAGTCATGGGAGCGTTGCCAAGAGTTGCCCGGCCCGGTGCTGTCAACAATTACAACACCGGCGAGACACAGGTCGCCGCGGAGGTCCTGCGAAACGCCACAGGCCGCCCGCTCGCGACATACCTCCACGATCGCATCTGGGGCAGGTTCGGGATGGAGGCTGATGCCAACTGGTGGGTCGATTCACCGGACGGTGTCGAGATAGGAGGCAGCGGCTTCAGCGCGACGCTGCGCGACTATGCCAGGTTTGGCCTCTTTGTGCTCAACGGCGGAATCGCTGATGGCGAGGCGATCCTGCCGGATGGATGGATCGCTGAGGCGACGACGCCAAAGGTTCTGAGCGGTGGAACGCCGCTCGAGTATGGATATCTCTGGTGGACCGGCAGCACGGGACTGTCGATACGGGACCGCGCGTTTGTCGCCGAGGGAATTCACGGCCAGTTCATTTATGTGAATCCGGTGGCGAACGTGGTGATCGTCGTGTTGAGCGCGCTCCCGAAGCCCACTGGTGGCGCGGTGATCGACGATTTTGCGTTCTTCGACGCCGTGACCCGTCGACTACAGCCACGGGGTGCGTCCGGTCCGCCGCATGATGCTCGTTAGGCAAGTCCTTCCATCGTGAAGCCGGAGCCCTCGAGTTCGCTCATTAGCGAATCCTTCTGCACCTCCGTCAGTTCGACCAGGGGCGGCCGCACGGTGAGCCACGAGGTATCCCCTCCGTGGTGGGCGATCGCGGCCTTCAGCGCGGGTATCATCGGATAACTCGCGAAGATTCCGCGAATCACATTCAGCCGCTGCTGCTTTGCATCCGCGTTTTCAGACTGCCATGTAGAGAACAGATTGGCGATTGCAGCAGGATTCACATTTGCTGTCGCGCTGATGCAGCCGACGCCGCCGCTCTGAAGCCCCTGCAGCAGGAACGACTCGCTGCCCGGAAAAACGTCGAAGCCATGGCGCGCGAAGTTGTCTATGTAGGACTGCGTGTTGCTCCAGTCGCCGGATGAATCCTTGGCCCCAGCGATAATGCCGGGATACGCCTCGAGCAGCCGCTCGATCAGGGGAATCGTTATCGCGACCTGCGAAACCGGAGGGATGTTGTAAAGATAGATCCGCAACCGCGAATCCCCCACACGCTCTATCACCTCGGCGAAATTCCTGAACAGTCCATCGTCGCTGACGCCCTTGTAGTAGAAGGGCGGGAGCATAAGGACGCCGGCGCATCCGTGCTTCACCGCATGCGCGGTGAGGCGCACCGTATCGGGCAGGGCGCAACAGCCGGTACCCGGCATCATGCGCGCGGGGTCGACCCCGCGGGCCACAAGCTCGTCGAGGAGTTCGACCTTCTCGTCGACCGAAAGCGAGTTTGCCTCGGAGTTAGTCCCGAACACCGCCA
>JBBQZF010000035.1:0-18445 GCA_038208015.1 Gemmatimonadales bacterium | reverse complement strand
TGCAGAGCAACTACGTCACGTTCCTCGCGGGTCTTTTCAGGTCGATCCGCTTCGGCGGTGCCTCGGCCCACGGCAGGGCGAACATCGCCGCCTTCAACTTCCTGATCGAGCAGGGTGCATTCGCCCGGGATTCGTCAAGCGGGAAGTACCGTGTCGACTTTGCGAAATTCCAGTCGGGGATGAACGCGCTTGCTTCGAAGATCCTGACGATGCAGGGAGACGGGGACTACGATGGTGTCGGCGTATTCCAGGAGCAGTACGGTGCGATCTCGCCGACTCTCAAGGGCGACCTCGATGGCTTGGCGTCGAAGTCGATCCCGGTTGACCTGATTTTCGTGCAGGGGGGGTAACGCGGACTGTGGAACTACAGGGGGGTGGGGAGACCAGTGAGGGTAGGTGAGACCAGTGAAGAGTTGCGCGCAGTTAACAAGAACCACCATCAAACGCGCCCGCCAACCAACATCGAGTCTCTGACGCCGTACACCTGCGCTTCCTCACCGGTCTCATTGGTCTCCCCCCCTTGCAGTCTGTTTCGCGTTTCCTAAAAAAACTATCCGGGTCAATTCAGCGAATGACTTGGCGGTGACGTCCGCCTGGCTCGTCACCGCCGACCGCGCGCCGAACCCCGTGAACGCGCAGAACACGTCAGCATGCTCGCGCATCGCGAGATCCGTCACGCCGTCTCCCACAGCGAGGGTCGGCCGGGGAAGTGAAAGCCCCGCGACGACTTCGCGCTTGCCAGTAGCTGTTGCTAGAGCCGACGAGTCATCGAATCCGGCGTAGCCACCGCCATGGTCAAGGCGAATCATCACTGCATGAACGTCGACAGCCGGAATCCCGAGCGAGTCCGCCACAGGCAGAATCGCTTGCCGTATTCCACCGCTTACAAGCACCACCCTGATGCCACGCTCCTTCCACGCTGCGATCGCCTCGCGTGCGCCAGGCGCCAGCGCATGTTCGTACGCGCGACTCAGGTCATCGATGTCTCCGCCCGCGGGCCGGGCAAGGTCGAGGCGCGTGCCGTAGACACTCTCGAGCGGGATCTCACCCCGCATCGCGCGGTCCGTCTGATCCGTCACCGCGCGGGCAATCGCTTCGCCACGTTTTGCGGCAAGCCAGTCGATTCCCTCGATTCCGCAGAGGGTCGAATCAACGTCGAGGACGACCGATGCAAATGCGGCAGCGGCCTGGCCGGTCAAAGAATGTTTCCAGGCGCGAGAAGACCCTTCGGATCGAGCGAATGCTTGAGCGCTCGCATCGCGGCAATCTCCCGCGGCCTCAACTGAAGTGTTAGCCAGTCCCGTTTCAGCTTCCCCAGGCCATGCTCAGCGGAGACAGTCCCGCCGATCCCGACGATCCGGCGGAGCGTATCCTCGACCGCGGCGTAAATCCGGCCGAGCATCTCCTTGTTCTCCGCCAGGAAATTCTGGTGTGGATGCCCGTTGCCGGCGTGGCCGTACGTGACAGGATCGGGCGCCCCGTGCAGCGCGTTTGCTTCACGCGAGAACGCGAGTGCTTCACCGAGGCGCTGGTACGGAACCGCCCAGTCGGTCGAGACCTTGCGACCGCCCTGCGGCCGGAAGCTGTCTCCCCGCTCGTTCATTCCGGCGGGCACCGCGTGACGCATGACCCGGGCATCGCGGAGTGGCTGCGCTCCGTCGAACACGCGAATGCTTTCTGTTACGGCGCCGTGCCTCTCCCCCAGCTCGAGCCAGGCATCGAGAGCGGCGTCGAGCGATCCCTCGCCTGCATCATCCTCGAGATAGACGAGCGCGACCTCATTGTCGCTCCATGGGCGGCCGGAGGCTGCACCCGCCATCGCGACTGCTTCCCGATCGAAGTACTCGAGGCACCGCGCTTCCCGCCCCGTACGCTCGTCGAGCTGGCGCCGCGCGGCGACAACGAACCCAAGTGCTGACTCGTCCGAGGCGAACGGAATCGCCAGACCGATCGGACTGGCAGGCAGCGCGACCAGCGATAACTCCGCCTCGACAACGATGCCAAGCGTTCCTTCACTCCCGATGAACCAGTCGATCGGGTCCTGGGCGAACGCGTAGCCGACTGTGTTCTTCTCGATGCCCGTTCTTGAGTAGTACGCAACATCGGCATCGGCATGCACGACGGACACGCCGCGCACATGCCGCCGCGTCGCGCCGTACCTGAGACTGCGCGCACCCGATGCGTTACACGCGATCGCGCCACCGATCGTTGCGTCGTGCTCGCTCGTCGGATCAGGCGCGAACTGAAGCCCCGACTCGCTCAGCACGCGATTCAGCGCACCGATCGTCAATCCCGGCTCCACGCGGGCGATCCGCTTCTCCGTATCCACATCGATCACTCGCTTCATCCCGGCCAGTGACAGCAAAGTGCCCTGGTCGGTGATTGACGCAGCTGTCATGCTCGTCTGCGACCCGGCGGGAGTTACCGGGATCCCTGTCGCGATGGCATTCTGAATGACCTCTACGACATCAGCGGCATCGGCTGCCCGCGCGACGCTGTCCGGGAGCATCTGAAGACCCGACGCGTCGCGCGAAAAAGCAAGGCGGACATCGGGGTCGCTGCTCAGGACCAAGCCTGCTCTCCCGCGGCGTCGAGAGTCGAGAAGTTGACGACAGTCGCCGAGCTTATGTCGGGAAGCTGAAGGAGCTTCTGCCTTACGTCTTCGGTGATCTCGCCATCTACAGATACCGTCGCCAGCGCCTGGCCACCCTCAGTCAGCCGCGCCTGATGATACTCTGCGATATTCACCCGCGCGTCGCCGAGCAGTGTTCCGACGCGGCCGATCACGCCGGGCACGTCAGCGTTCGTCAGCACGAGAATGGTTCTCCTCGGCGTGACGTCAACTATGAACCCGTTGATCCGCGTCAGCCGTGGTCCGGAACCTGGTTGAGCGACACCCGCGACAAGCGTCTCATGATTGCCGCACCGCAGGATGACCTGCGCGCTGTTGGCGTGATCCTCGGACATCGTCGTCGTGACGCTTAAGGCTATGCCGCGATTGTCGGCGAGTGCCCGCGCATTCACGAGGTTGAGCCGGACTCCGTCAATGACTGCATCGAGCGCCCCGGCCGCTGCACTCGCCACCAGGAGATTGCCTGCCTCGGAGAGATCGCGGCCGAGCTTGAGTGAGATCTGATCCACAGCGCGAGCGCCCCTGTCAGCGAGCATCGCTCTCGCGATTGCCGCCATCCTGCGCACGAGGACTAGCGCAGGCCTGATTTCTTCCCAGCGCCCGTCGAGACCGCCGACGACGTTTATCGCCCGCGAGAGCTCGCCGTTGAGGAGCGCATCCCTTACAGCCGCGCAGACGTCAACCGCAACGTTACGCTGGCCTTCCGCGGTAGATGCCCCAAGGTGCGGAGTAAGAAGGACGTTCGGCAGGCTTCTGAGGATAGAGTCCGCCGGAAGCGGCTCCTGCGTGAAGACGTCGAGTATCGCGCCACCCAGCTGGCCGGATCCAAGCGCCTCCTCGAGCGGTCCCTCAGCCACAATTCCCCCGCGCGCAAGGTTTGCCACGATTGCGCCGGCAGGGAGGAGAGCGAGCTCCGCTGCGCCGATCATTCCCGTCGTCTCTGGCGTGAGCGGCGTGTGAACGGTCACGACGTCCGCTGTGCTCAGAAGATCCTGAAGGGATGCCGCACGAGATGCCCGCAACAGCTCGAACCGCTCATCTGTAACGTACGGATCGAACGCCGTGACATTCATTCCGAACGCGCGCGCGCGGGTGGCTACTTCGGCTCCGATACGCCCGAGCCCAATGATTCCGAGTGTCCTGCCGCGGAGTTCGGTTCCGAGCAGGCTGCTTCGATCCCATCGCCCGCTCGACATTGAGGTTGCAGCTCTCGGCAGGTGTCGAAGGAGCGAGATGAGCGCCCCGAAAAAAAGCTCAGCAACGGCAACAGTGTTGCCGGCAGGCGCGTTGATTATCGCGATTCCGAGCGCTGTGGCTTTCGGAATGTCGATGTTGTCGGTGCCGACACCGGCGCGCCCGATGATCCGAAGCCGGCCGGCGTGATCGAGGATCGCAGAATCAATGCGGGTCGCGCTGCGCCCGACAAACGCATCGTATTCTCCGATTATCCCGGCAAGCTGTGCCGCGGGAGTGGTCGGAAGCTCGGTCACTTCGAGCGACTTGTCTGCGCGCAGAAGTGCGACGCCCTCGGGGTCTATCTCGTCTGTCACCAGGACGCGGAACGTAGTCATGCCTCGGCCCCGCTTGCGGATTCGCGAAGGGCTCGGCGAAGCACCTTGCCAACCTGTGACTTCGGAAGCTCGGTCACGAACTCGTATTTCGCGGGGATCTTGTATGAAGCAAGACGCTCGCGGCACCACGACTTTATCTCCGCTTCCGTCGCTGTTTGTCCCTCGTTGAGTACAATCCACGCCTTTGCTTTCTCGCCGCGCATCCTGTCGGGAAGTCCGGCGACGCCAACCTCGTGCACAGCCGGATGCTGCGAGATCACTTCCTCGATCTCCCGCGGCCATACCTGATATCCGCTTGTCTTTATCATGTCCTTCTTTCTGTCAACGATGAACAGGTATCCGTCCTTGTCGAGGTAGCCGAGGTCCCCGGTGTAGAGCATCCGCGTACCGCCGGGTGACTCGCGGATCATCTCGCGGGTTTCCTCCGGCCGGTTCCAATATCCCATCATGAGCTGCGGCGCGCTGATGACTATCTCGCCCATATCTCCAGGTCCGACCGGCGTCACGCCGTCTTCTGCGTCCATGATCGCCACGCTGACGTCCGGCAGCGGTAGCCCGACCGAGCCAAGCTTCTTCGTGCCGGTCACCGGATTCGCCACCACCGCCATCTGCGCCTCGGTCAGGGAATATCCCTCGACGATGACTCCCCCTGTAAGCTCCTCGAAGCGCTTCTTCGTGTCGCTCATCAGCGCCGCCGATCCGGAGAAACAGAGCTTGATCGACGAAAAATCGACTTTTCCGGTTTTCGCCATCGAGTGACTCATGAGCGCATTGAGCAAGGTCGGTACCGCGCAGATGAATGCCGGCCGCACATCGTTTATCTCCTCGAGGACGTCGCGAATCTCGCGAGGGTTGGGAGTGAGCGAGATCGGGTTGTGGTTTATCCAGGCGAGACTTTGCACGCCGGTGTTTCCGTACGTGTGGAACAGAGGAAGGGGCAGCATGATCGTGTCGGTCCACTCGTTCATCGCCGGCCTGAGCCACGCGCGAAGCTGCATGCCGGCCATCACCATCCCGCGATGCGAGCCAAGCACTCCCTTCGGGACGCCAGTGGTTCCGCCGCTCATGAGGATGACCGACGGGTCATCGGGGGCCACGACGACGGCGGGCGGAGCTTTCCCATGTCGCCGAATCAGGGCTCTCAACCTGAAGTCTCCGTTCCGGACGGTGATTCTCTCTCCGTCCTTTTTCTCCCTGAGGAGCGAATAACCGACCAGCTTTGGCAACGGGAGGAAATCCTTGATGCCGGTCGCTATCACCCGCTTGACCGCGGTGCGATGCTGAACCGTTTTCATTCTTTGGTAGATACGGTTGAGCACGACGACAGTCTCCGCGCCTGTTGCGTTGAGCGCGTCCTCCAGCTCCCGGTCGGTATATGTCGGGTTGATTGGCGCGACGATCGCTCCGGTTTTCCAGGCTCCCACTTCCGCGATGATGAACTGCGGCGAGTTCGGAAGGCAGAGCGCCACGCGGTCACCTTTCTTGACCCCGAGATCGGCGAGTGCGCCGGCGAACCTGTCGCTGAGCTTGTGCAGGCGTCCGTATGAGATCGTCGCTCCCTTGAAAAGGAGAGCTGTTCGCCCCGGCCACGCGTCGGCCGACTCACGCAGGTAATCGAGGAGCGTTCGGTCGGGATACGGCTCGAGAGTGTCCGGAACTCCCTCGTCGTATCCCGCAAGCCAGATCGGAGTCACCCCTTTATTCTACACCGGCAGGGGAGCCCCCGTGTTCAGCTCAGCTGCTGAAAATCATCGAGACAGGCGCCCGCGCCGCCCTCGAGTCCGCGCCTGAAATTGAAGGCGACTTCGGAGGCGAGCGTCTCCAGGGTGGATGCCCTTCACATGCGGCGTTAGCTTTTCGCCTCTATGACAATGCGGGAGAAACTCGATCTCCTCGAGCGCCGTCGCGCCGAGTCTGAGCAGGGCGGCGGTGAGAAGCGCGTAAAAGCGCAGCACGCGAAAGGCAAGCTTTCTGCCCGCGAGCGCATTGACCTTCTTGTCGACGAGGGAAGCTTCGTCGAGCTTGACCGATTCGTGGTGCACCGCTCCCACGATTTCGGCCTCGAGAAGGAGCGCTACTATGGAGATGGAGTAATAACAGGGTACGGCAGAATCGACGGCCGCCTCGTTTACGTGTTCTCCCAGGACTTCACCGTGTTCGGCGGCTCGCTCTCGGAATCGTTCGCCGAGAAGATCTGCAAGGTCATGGACCTCGCGATCCGGAACGGAGCTCCGGTGATCGGCCTCAACGACTCCGGTGGCGCGCGAATCCAGGAGGGAGTCGTGTCGCTCGGGGGCTATGCCGAGATTTTTCTCCGCAACACCCTCGCGTCAGGCGTGATTCCGCAGATCTCCGCCATCCTCGGCCCATGCGCGGGAGGCGCTGTGTATTCTCCCGCGATAACCGATTTCACCTATATGGTGCGCGGCAGCTCTTACATGTTCGTGACCGGTCCGAATGTCGTGAAGACAGTAACGCACGAAGACGTGACGATGGAGAAGCTCGGCGGGGCTGCAACGCATTCCGAGGTTTCCGGCGTTGCGCACTTCGCTCACGACTCGGAGCCGGCGAGCATCGAGGCGATCCGCGAACTTTTCAGGTACATCCCGTCGAACAACCTGGAGGATCCGCCACGCGGAAGCTCGACTGATCCGAGGGACAGGCGCGACGAAGCCCTCCTCGACGTGGTTCCGGACAATCCGAACAAGCCGTACGACATGCACGACGTGATAAGGCGCGTCATCGACGACGGCACGTTTTACGAAGTGCAGCCGGGATATGCGCAGAACATCATCTGCGGCTTTGCGCATCTTGGGGGGACGAGCGTCGGAATCGTGGCGAACCAGCCAGCGGTCCTTGCAGGAGTGCTCGACATCAACGCATCGGTAAAGGCGGCGCGATTCATCAGGTTCTGCGACGCCTTCAACATCCCTGTCGTGACATTCGAGGACGTGCCGGGATTCCTGCCTGGAGTTGCGCAGGAGCACGGCGGGATCATCAAGCACGGAGCGAAGCTGCTCTTCGCATACTGCGAAGCGACGGTGCCCAAGCTCACGGTGATAACGCGCAAGGCATACGGCGGGGCGTACGACGTGATGAGCTCGAAGCACATCAGGGGCGACTACAACGTCGCGTGGCCGACAGCCGAAATCGCCGTCATGGGGCCCAAGGGCGCGGTGGACATCCTGTTCAGGAAGGAAATCGCCGAAAGCGCAGACGCGGCAGTGGCGACTGACAAAAAGATCAAAGAGTACCGCGAGAAATTCGCGCACCCGTACATCGCTGCAGGACGCGGCTATCTTGACGACATCATAGATCCCCGCGACACGCGCCTTCGCCTCATCGATGCGCTCGAGACCCTGAAAGGGAAACGCGACCGCAATCCGCCGAAGAAGCACGGCAACATCCCACTGTAGGCGGAGCGTTTGTTCTCGAAGGTTCTCATCGCCAATCGCGGAGAGATCGCGCTCCGGATCATCCGCGCCTGCCGCGAGCTCGGCATCGCGAGCGTCGCCGTTTACAGCGATGCGGATTCACGTGCCCCCCATGTGAGAGAAGCCGATGAAGCGGTGAACATCGGTCCGGCACCGTCGGCGCAGAGCTACCTGCTCGGCGACGTGATAATCGATGCGGCGAAGCGCTTCGGCGCCGACGCGATCCATCCCGGTTACGGATTCCTTTCAGAGAGAGAGTGGTTCGCGCGCGCAGTTCGCGACGCCGGACTCGTGTGGGTCGGGCCGCCGGCCGAAGCAATTGCGGCGATGGGCAACAAGACAGCGGCTCGCACTCTCGCGGTGAAAAATGGAGTCCCGGTCGTGCCCGGAACTACAGAGGCGTTACGCGACGCAGCCGCGGCGCGGGAGGTTGCCGAGGAGTTCGGATATCCTGTCCTGCTGAAGGCCGCAGCCGGGGGCGGCGGCAAGGGGATGAGAGTCGTGCGTGAGGAAGCGGAGCTCGAGTCGGCGCTCGACGCTGCCCGCCGGGAAGCGATGGGCGCATTCGGGGACGATGCGGTTTACGTCGAGAAGTACATAGAAGGACCGCGGCACGTCGAAATCCAGATTCTCGCCGACTCCCACGGCACTGTCCTGTCTCTTGGCGAGCGTGAGTGCTCGGTCCAGCGGAGGCACCAGAAAATGCTCGAGGAGGCGCCGAGCATTGCCGTTTCGCCCGAGCTTCGCGCGGAGATGGGCGAGACCGCGGTTCGCGCTGCGCGCGCCGCCGGCTATGTGAATGCCGGCACCTGCGAATTTCTCCTTGACCGCGACGGCCGGTACTACTTCCTCGAAATGAACACCCGGCTGCAGGTGGAGCACCCGGTGACCGAGCTCGTGACGGGAATCGACCTCGTTCAATGGCAGCTCAGGATCGCGGCGGGGGAGCGGCTTCCATACAGGCAGGAAGACATAGTGCCGCGGGGCTGGGCGATAGAGTGCAGGATCACGAGCGAGGACACGGTCAACGGCTTTCTTCCTTCAACGGGACGAATCGAGTATCTGCACCTGCCGAGCGGTCCGGGAGTCAGGTGGGATGGCGGTGTGGAGACCGGTAGCGAGGTCGGGCTTCACTACGATCCGATGCTTGCCAAGCTGATCGTCTGGGCACCGGACAGGCCGCTCGCGATCGAGCGGATGCGGCGCGCTCTGGAGGAACTCACGGTCGAGGGCGTCGAGACGTCGCGCGAGTTTCATATGAGGTTGATGGAGGACGAGGAATTCCGGAACGGAGAGATCGACATTCAGTGGCTGGAGCGCCGACTTCCTTCATTGATGTCGATGAAGCCCCCGGAAGCCGCCACGAGAGTCGCGGCGATCGCCTCCGCGCTATTCGCTGACCGCGACAGGCATCGTGGGTCCCAGGCGCAGTCGCGGTCCGGGCCGGCCGGGGATGGCGGAGGCGCTGCCTGGCAGCGTGCCGCCCGCGCCGAGGGGCTTCGCTGATGTCCCGGGTCGTCCCGCTGGAAATAGAGTCGATCGCGGCGGGTGGGGACGGTGTCGCGCGCGACACGGGGCTCGTTGTGTTCGTACCCCGGACCGTTCCCGGAGAGCTGGTGACGGCGAGGATCAGTGGCAAGGGGAGCTTCGCCAGGGGCTCACTGAGAAAGGTCACCCGGCCTTCCGACGAGCGCATAGATGCGCCGTGCCCGCACTACACGAGCGACAGGTGCGGCGGCTGCCAGATCCAGCATATGACCTATTCGTCACAGCTGAGAGCGAAGCAGCGGATCGTCAGGGATGCGATGGAGCGGATAGGTAAGCGCCGGGTCAGCGTGGCGGAGGTAGTAGAGAGCCCGCTCGAGTGGCGCTACCGGCAGAAGCTCACCCTCGCCCTTCGGATGCTGTCGAGCGGCAGGTGGGTCGCCGGTCTTCACCAGTACGACAACCCGGCTCGAATTTTCGCACTCTCGGACTGCCCGATAACGGATAGCCAGGTGGTTGCCACATGGAAGGAGATCGTTGCGGCGAGCGAGCATTTCCCGCCGGTGCCTGCCCTTCGCGGAAGCGTAAGGATGACTGGCGACGGGCCGGTCTTCATACTGATTGGGGCGATGCGGTGGAGCCGCGCGGCGGATCTGTTCGAGGCGCTCCCTTCGCTTGCCGCGATGTGGTGGGAGAACGATGAGGGCGCCAGGCGGCTGATCGGAGACAGGCGGCCGCCGCGGTCTCTTCAGGCGCCCGCCGCGTCGTTCGCACAGGTCAACAAAGAGGTTGCGGAGAATCTCCGAAAGCATTTGATATCAATAGTATCCGCCTATTCACCTGAAGTGTTGGTTGATGCATATTCTGGTGCCGGCGAGACCGCTGTGACCTTCGCCAGAATGGGTGCCCGCGTCACTGCGATTGAGCTCGACAGCGACGCTGCCAGGTGGTGCGCGCTCCACCTTCCCGAGGGGTCGGTTTCCGTCCGTGCCCGAGTGGAGGAGGCGCTCCCGGGCGCGCTTCCCGCCGACGCTGTCGTTCTCAACCCGCCAAGGGCTGGAGTCGATTCCCGGGTCACCGAGATCCTCCAGAACGCTCCGGTCAAGCCGCGGGTTATTGCTTACGTGAGCTGCAATCCGGCAACGCTGGCCCGGGACGTGGGAAGGCTTCCCGGATATCGCATCGAGTCAGTGGTGCCATTCGACATGTTTCCGCAGACCGCTCACGTTGAGACCGTTTGCGAACTCGTCCCGGACGCCGCGTGAAATATCTCGTCGACCTCAATGGTGAGCGCCGCGAGGTGGAGGTTGACGGGGACATAGCCAGCCTCGACGGGGAATCCGCTGCCGTGCGTCTCGAGGACGTACCCGGGACCCCGGTCCGTCTGGTGACCGTGGGCGATCGGGTTCATCGCGTTGTTGTACGTCGTGGCTCGGCCCGCGGCGCGTATACGCTCTGGGTTGACGGCTGGCGGTTTGAGGGGGACGCCCTGGATGAGCGGACGCGGGCGATCCGCGACATCACAGCGGCGGCGGCTGGACCGTCCGGTCCCGCGCCGGTCGTGGCGCCGATGCCAGGATTGATAGTGCGGGTGAGCGTTGCCGTGGGGGATGAAGTCACGGCAGGGCAGGCTGTGGTTGCGATCGAGGCGATGAAGATGGAGAACGAGCTTCGGGCATCAGCGGCGGGGAGGGTCACGGCGGTTGCGGTGGAGCCGGGAACTCCGGTCGAGAAGGGGATGATCCTTATCGAACTCGAGGCGATAACGGAATCGGGGTCCTGACCGGCCTTTTGCTGGCGGACCAGGTCCACGCGTGTCGTGAGTTCCCAGTCGGACAGTTTTCAGTGCTCAGTCTTTTCGGAGGGCTGCTGTTTCTGCTGCTTGAAAACTGCAAACTGAAAACTCAGCACTGGGCACTCGCGACTTGCGTGGACTTGCCGTACCTCCCGCGGTCCCGTTGACTTAAAGCGCTGGCATCCGTAAGTTTAGAGGCTGTCCCAAATCGCCTACAATCAGCAGTTGCCGGCACCCTCGATCGACATCGTGCGAGGCGTGCGGGCTTTATGCACGACTGACTTTTTCCTTATGAAGACCTACAGCGCAACACCCGCGGACATCAAGCACGACTGGTACGTCGTCGACGCCGAAGGAATGGTGCTCGGACGCCTTGCCGCAGAAGTCGCGAAGATCATCCGTGGCAAGCACAAGCCGATGTACACTCCCCACATGGACACGGGTGACAACGTCATCGTCATCAACGCCTCCAAGGTGAAGGTCACCGGCAAGAAGGCAGAGCAGAAGCGGTACTTCCACCACACCGGCTACATGGGGCACGAGCGCTTCACGCCCTTTGCCTCGATGCTCGAGAAGCACCCCGAGCGCGTGATCGAGAAAGCGGTATACGGCATGCTGCCAAAGACGGCTCTCGGCAGGCAGTCGCTGCGCCGGAAGCTCCGCGTCTTCGCAAACGACAGGCACTCCCACGCTGCGCAGCAGCCGAAAGTGCTCGACCTCAACAAGAAGAGTGAGACGAAGTAATGGCTGAAAGTCCCACCACGCACACCATCGGACGCCGCAAGGAAGCCCGCTGCCGCCTGTACCTCAAGCCCGGCTCGGGCAAGTGGCAGGTAAACGGCCGCACGCTCGGCGATTATTTCCCCCGCTCGGCGCACGTTGCGGCGATCCAGCAGCCGTTCACGGCCACTGACACGCTCGGACGCTTCGACATCATGGCCCGCGTGGAAGGTGGCGGACTCACCGGACAGGCGGGAGCGCTTCGCCTCGCCGTTGCCCGCGCACTCGTCAAGCTCGATGAGACTCATCGGCGCAAGCTGCGCGACCTGGGACTGCTCACGCGCGATGCGCGCGCAGTCGAGCGCAAGAAGCCAGGCCGCCCGAAGGCTCGCAAGAAGTTCCAGTTCTCCAAGCGTTAAAGGACCCCTTACTGAATGACTGAGCCAAACCTCGATCAGCTGCTTGCCGCCGGAGTACACTTCGGCCACCAGACCCGTCGCTGGAACCCGAAGATGCGCCGCTTCATCTTCGCGGAGCGCAACGGGATCCACATCATCGACCTCCAGAAGACCCTGCGTCAGCTGGAAGTCGCAAAGGCACTTGCCCGGAACGTCATCCTGCGCGGCGAGAACGTGCTGTTCGTCTGCACCAAGAGACAACTCGTCAACATCGTGAAGGATGAGGCAGACCGCGCAGGCGCGATGCACATCACGGAGCGGTGGCTTGGCGGACTCCTCACGAACTTCCAGACTGTCAAGAAGCAGGTCAGGAAGCTCAAGGAGCTCGAAGCGGGCAGCGAGGCGGGCGGAGACTTCGAGAACTACACGAAGAAAGAGCAGCTCATGATGAGCCGCCAGCGCGACAAGCTTTCAAAGAACCTCAGCGGCATCAAGAACCTCGGCCGCCTTCCCGGACTGATGTTCGTGATCGACTCGAAGAAGGAGCGCATCGCGGTAGCCGAGGCGAATAAGCTCGGAATCCCGATCATCGCGCTCGTTGATACGAACGCCGATCCTGACCTTATCACAGTTCCAATCGCCGGCAACGACGATGCGATCAAGTCGGTCGAGCTCGTGACTCGCGCGATCGCCGAGGCAATCCTCGAGGCCCGTCGAGAAGCACCGATTCGGACCGAAGAGGAAGAGACAGAGTCGTACACGTACAGCTCGGACCGCGGCGCCGAGCCGGAATGCGAAGGCGATCGCAAGAAGAAGCGGCGCCCGCGCCGTCGCCGGGCAAAGCCGGAAGCGATCGCCGCCAGGCTCAAGGGTGGGGAAGAGCGAGGCGCAGAGGCTGAGGGAGGCGCAGAGGCTGAGGGAGGCGCAGATGAGGCCGACGCTGAGGCCGGCGACGCTCCAGAGGCCGCAGGCGAGTCGGAAGTAAACTCCGAGAACACGGAAGGTTAACTTCCTGCTGCCCGCGGGCAGAACGCCGCCGGCCTCAGGTCGGCGGCGTCACTTGTATAAGAGGGCACAGAGCCAGGGAAAAGAGGGCGCAGAGAAGGGCACGCAGAGGCGCAGAGAACTACTACGCAACTACAGACCTCAGTAACACACTACTACGGATCTTATAGAAGATGTTCACAGCGAAAGACGTGATGGCGCTTCGGCAGCGGACCGGCGCCGGGATGATGGAAGCGAAGAAGGCGCTCGAAGAGGCCGGCGGGGATATGGACAAAGCCGCCGAGGCGCTGAGAGTCAAGGGAATGGCAAAAGCCGACAAGCGCGCCGGCAGGCAGACTTCGGAAGGCGCCATAACGAGCTACATCCATCACAATGGAAAAGTGGGTGTACTCGTCGAAGTAAACTGCGAGACAGACTTTGTGGCGCGTACCGACGACTTCAAGACGCTCGCGAAGGAGATCGCACTCCACATCGCCAGCGCCGCGCCCATCGCCGTTGACAAGGACGGCGTGCCGGCAGAGGCAGTCGCCAGCGAGCGCAGGATCGCCGAGGAGCAGGCGAAGGCCAGTGGCAAGCCGGAGAACATTGTCCAGCGCATGGTCGAAGGAAAAGTCGAGGCCTACTACAAGGACAACTGCCTCCTCTACCAGAAGTGGATTCGCGACACGAACAAGAGCATTGGAGACCTCATCAAGGAAGCATCCGCAAGACTTGGCGAGAACCTCCAGGTGCGCAGGTTCGTCCGCTTCCAGATGGGCGAGGAATAACAGAGTTGGCCGCGCCGGCGTACACGAGAGTACTCCTCAAGATTTCCGGCGAGGCACTCGCCGGGGGGAAGGGTGTCGGATTCGACTTCGACACCCTGAACCGGATAGCCGGTGAGATAAAGCAGGTAGTGGAGCTGGGCGGACAGATCGGGATGGTCATCGGCGGCGGCAACATTGTCCGCGGCGCGCAGTTCGCCCAGCACGGCATGGACCGGGTCGGCGGCGACTACATGGGAATGCTCGGCACCGTGATAAACGCCCTCGCCGTCCAGGACGTGCTCGAGCGCCACGGCGTCGAGACTCGCGTCATGACCGCGATAAACATGGAACAGATCGCCGAGCCGTTCATCCGCCGGCGCGCCCTGCGGCATTTCGAGAAGGGAAGGGTCGTGATCTTCGCGGGGGGCACGGGCAATCCATACTTTTCGACTGATACTGCCGCCGCTCTCCGGGCGATCCAGACCAAATCGCAGGTGATAATAAAGGCGACGAGTGTCGATGGCGTGTATTCTGCCGATCCGAAAAAAGATCCGACGGCTACCCTGTACAGCGAGATCAGCTATCGCGACGTGATGCTCAAGGAGCTTGGCGTAATGGACCAGACAGCCATCGCGCTCTGCAGGGAGAACACGCTTCCGGTAATAGTTCTGAACATCAACACACCTGGAGCCATTGCCCGAGCCGTAACCGGCGAACGCATTGGGACTATCGTCAAATGAGCATTCCCCAGATCATGAAGGACGCCCGCGCCGGCATGGACAAGTCGCTCGAGAGCTCGAGGCGGGAGCTCGCGTCAATCCGCACCGGGAAGGCCACCACGAGCCTTCTCGACACAGTGCGGGTCGAGGCATACGGGCAGACAATGCCACTCAACCAGGTCGCAAGTGTCTCGGTGCCCGAGCCCCGGCTTCTCACAGTCACGCCCTGGGACAAGGGCCAGACGCAGGCAATCGAGAAAGCGATTCGTGACTCGGATCTCGGACTCAACCCGCAGACCCAGAGCGGTGTCATTCGCGTTCCGCTCCCGATGCTCAACGAGGAGCGCCGTAAGGAACTCGTAAAGGTCGTCCACAAGCTCGCTGAGGAAGCGCGCATCGGCATCCGTCACGCGCGCACCGAAGCTCGCGATAAGCTCAAGAAGCTTGAGCATACGAGCGAAGACGACGTAAAACACGCCGAAAAGGATCTGCAGAAGCTGCACGACGACTTCATCTCGAAAATCGACGACCTTCTGAAGGGAAAAGAAGCAGAAATATTGGAAGTCTGAGCTCGTGTCGGAGCTCACAAGGCGGCTGCTCCTTTCGCTCCTCGGCATACCGCTCACTCTTGGACTGATCTACGCCGGCGGCTGGATATTCGTCGCTGCGCTTGGCGGCGTCGCTGCCCTCGTCTCGTGGGAGTTGTTCCGGATGGCCCGCCACGCGGGCCATGAGCCACTCGAGACGGCAGGCATCATCATCGCTGCCTGCATCCCTCTCGCGGTCCACGCGGGCTATCTCGGTGTCTTCCGCGTATCGCTTACGATGGCGATGCTCGTGTTCATGTCTCTTCTCGCGAGCGTTGTCTGGGTCCGCGGCCCCGAGCGCAAGCCGCTCGTTGCGTTCGCCATCACAGTTGCGGGGATCATCTATCCGGCGCTCGTGACCTACATGTACCCGCTCAGGTATCACGATTACGCAGTCGGCGCCGTGGCGGGAACCGTCCTCGTCATGCTCCCGATCACCGTCACCTGGGCGACAGACACGGGCGCATATGCATTCGGCCGCATGTTCGGGAAGCACAAGCTCATACCTTCAGTGAGTCCGGCCAAGACGATCGAAGGTGCATTCGGCGGCCTCGTTGCCGCGGTCATCTTCACCTGGCTGTACGTGACGTTCATCCTCGGGCCGCTGGCGCAGCTGTCAGTTCCCACAACCGGCATTCTCATCTTCGGGATCGCGACGGCGGTCGTGGGCCAGACCGGCGACCTCGTCGAGTCGCTTCTCAAGCGCGATGCCGGAGTAAAGGATTCGTCGCAGCTGCTTCCCGGTCACGGTGGGTTTCTGGACAGATTCGACAGCCTGCTGTTCGTTCTGCCCGTAGCGTATCTCCTGCTCGGGAACCTGCTCGTTCCCGCCCCCGGATGACACCACGAGGCGTTGCGATCCTTGGCTCGACAGGATCGGTGGGGACGACGGCCCTGCGTGTAATGGCGAGGCACCGCGAGAAATTCGAAGTGACGGCGCTTACCGCACACAGCAACGGGCTGCTTCTGGGTGAGCAACAGGACACGTTTGCCCCGGCGTACGTTGGGCTCGTCAACGGGAACGGCTCGCGCCGGGAAGGCTGGCGCAGCGGTGCAGAATGCCTCGTCGAAGCGGCCACCCGCGCCGACACTGACATAGTCATAAACGCGGTAGTCGGGGCTGCAGGTGTCGATGCCACTCTCGCTGCGCTTCATGCGGGGAAACGTGTTGCCCTTGCAAACAAGGAAACTCTCGTCGTGGCCGGAGCGCTGGCCAACGAGGCCTGCCGGACTGGCGGAGGGGAGATAATCCCCGTCGACAGCGAGCACAGCGCGATTCTTCAGTGCATCGCGAGCAGGCCGCACTCCGAGGTCAGGCGAATAATCCTCACGGCGTCAGGCGGCCCCTTCCGTGGCTGGAGCGACGACCAGCTGGGAAACGCGACACTCGAGGAGGCGCTCAGGCATCCGACATGGACGATGGGCAGGAAAATCACCATCGACAGCGCGACACTCGCCAACAAGGCGCTCGAGGTAATCGAGGCGCACTTCCTTTTCGGATTGCCCTACGACCGCATCGACGTAGTTGTCCACCCGCAGAGCATCGTCCATTCGTTCGTTGAATTCGTCGACGGCAGTGTCGTCGCGCAGATGAGTGTGCCGAGCATGGAGCTTCCGGTTTTATACGCGCTGACTCACCCAGAACGTGTGGCGGACGCAGGTGTATCACCGTTCGACCCGGTCGGACTTTCACCCTTCACGTTCGAGATGGTTGACCATGCGCGCTTCCCGGCGCTTCAGCTCGGGATCGAAGCGGGGAGAAGTAGCGGGGCGGCACCAGCAGTCTTCAACGCGGCGAATGAGCAGGCGGTAGCGCTGTTCCTCGAGGGAGCGATAATGTTCAGTGACATAACACGCGCCATTGAAAGCTCCCTCCGGGAGCTTGGCGGGTTGCCCGGTGACACAAGGGAGGACCTGTTCGCAGCTGACAGCCTGGCGAGGCAGCACGTGAGGGAGCTTTTCTGATGCTTTCAATTGCGGCACCGATCCTGGTTTTCGGCATAGTGGTCTTCGTTCACGAGCTCGGTCACTTCCTCGCGGCGAAAGCTGCAGGCGTCTACACGCCAAGATTTTCGATTGGATTTGGAAAGGCGCTGTGGAAGAAGCGGTGGGGCGAGACTGAATACGTCCTGGCGATGCTGCCTCTCGGCGGCTACGTGCGGATGGCGTCGAAGGACGACGAGGCGACGGCTTTCGTCGAGGGCGGATCAGAGAATGCCGCGAAGGGCCTTACAGAAGATGGCGCACCGATTGACCCTGACGCGATGATCCCGTTCGGGCCTAAGCCGATTCCCGCCGACAGGTGGTTCGAGTCGAAGCCACTTGCGGCTCGCCTCGGGATTCTGCTCGCCGGTGTCACGATGAACGTCATCCTGTCGCTTGTCGTGATGACCGGGATGTTCGCGCACTACGGCAATCCGTACCTGTCGACAAGAGCCGATTCACTCGTGGCTGACAGGCCCGGAGCGATTGCGGGAATGATGAGCGGTGACAGCATCGCGTCGATCGATGGTGTCGCGGTCGACTGGGAGGGGCTCGTCACGAAGGTAAGCGAGTCGCCGGGCGTCCCGCTGAGATTCGGAGTGATCCGCGATGGACTTGCCCGCGACATAAGAGTCACTCCGGCGGCCGATACCGTGACGAACCCGTCAACCGGAAAGGTTGAAAGGGTGGGCAGGATTGGCATCGTTCCGGCGCAGCTGTCCCGCCCCGTGGGGCCAGTCGAGGCAGTGACATCGGGCTGGACGGCGACGTGGCGCATGGCGGGCATGGTGATCGACGCCCTCCAGGGCCTCGCCACCCGCCGCATCGCGGCATCAGAGCTCGGCGGCCCTATAATGATTGCACAGGCCTCGGTTCAGGCAGCACGAGGGGGAGCTGAGCAACTACTGTTTCTCGTGGCGCTGATCAGCGTGAACCTGGCGGTGTTCAACCTTCTGCCGATTCCGATCCTTGATGGCGGCCAGATTGTCATCGCGCTGCTCGAGGGTGCTAAGGGTAAGGCGTTCAGCCTCAAGACCCGCGAATACATCCTGCGAACCGGGCTTGCCGCCGTTCTGTTGTTGTTCGTGCTCGTTACGTACAACGATCTCCGTCGATTGCTTCAGAGCGTTATAGAGAAGCTTTAGGTTGGTGAGGGTTTTTACTAACTGCGGACTGCGGACGTATTGCGGACTTGGACTGCGGGCTACTGCGGACCGCGGACCATTGGTTCGCCCCGCTCCGCGAATTGTTCAGTCGCAGGTAGTCGCAGGTAGTCGCAGGTAGTCGCAGGTAGTCGCAGGTAGTCGCAGGTAGTCGCAGGTAGTCGCAGGTAGTCGCAGGTAGTCGCAGGTAGTCGCAGGTAGTCGCAG
>JBBQZF010000034.1:0-18923 GCA_038208015.1 Gemmatimonadales bacterium | reverse complement strand
CGATCGGCGATTATGAGGACGGAGGACTGATCGAGGAACCCCGCGGGTCGGTTGACCCTGAAGGCGAATCTGGGTAATATTAGAGGCTATACCGGTTCTGCGCCGATTGCGGAGCGCCGCTTAAACCAGACGGAGAAGAGTCAGTGCCGAATATCGCGTCAGCGAAGAAGAACATGCGGAAGTCGAGAGCAGCGATGGCGCGCAACCGCGCCCAGCGCTCCGCCCTCCGCACCGCGTTGAAAAAGGGTCATGTAGCCACGGCCGGCGGCGAAGACACGATTGCCGCCACCAAGCTTCTCGACCGCGCGGCCCGCAAGGGACTGATCCACAAGAACACCGCCGCCCGCCACAAGAGCCGCATGGCGAAGAAGGCCGCAGCCGCAAAGTAGTTCGCGAGCTGAACCTCCGAAGTAAAACGGGCGCCAGAGGCGCCCGTTTCTTTTTGTCCTCGCGCACTTCCTACATCGTTGCGAGCTCTCCACCGCACCGCTCGCAGTACCATTCCGTCGCGTGATTCGGCGTTCCACATTCGGGGCACTTCAAGGTCTTTGTCCCGTCTGTCCGTGGAGGCTCGGACCTTTGCTTGACTGAGACCCCTCCCGGTGGAGTGCGCGGCTTGGCTCCTCGCGCTCCGCCGGCCGCAGATGACTGAAACGCGGCAGCCGAGGAATCGAGCGACAGTCCGCCCTGTTCACCGCGCCCGGAGGGAGACCCGCCGGCGCCTGAACCGGAGGATGCTGGCATTGGCGCCACACCGCCATTGGCCGGCGTGACCGAAGGCGCCGGCGCCGCATCGATTTCGACCGGTGTACCCGCGACAGGTTCGCTCTTCGATGTGTGCCGGGCCTCTGACGCCGGCTCCTCCGCCACTACTGGCGCCGCTGGCGCAGCCGCTGCGTCAGGCTCAGGCACGTGTGGGGCCGGCTCCGCATCAGGCGCAGCCGGAGATCCCGTGCTCCCCACCTCGCTCAGCTTCTGGATCGCGCGCAACTCGCCAAGCTGATTGTCGAGCGAAGCGCGGTCGGCTGCGATCGTCTCAAGGGTACGCTCGGAGTCGGTCCTGAGCTGCTCCCACTGCTCGGGATCGTACTCGCCGACGGCAGCGCGAAGCTCCGCCTCCTGAAGACCCTCCCGCCGGGTGTCCTCCTCACGGGCCACCTCGACGAGCCTGGAGGAGAGCGTCGAAATGCTCAACTGCAGCTCCTCTGCATGCCCCCCGATGTCTCCTATCACTCGCTCGAGCCGCGACTGGTAGTCGCCTTTCACCCGCTCGAAGACGTGTTCGGGAGTCCCTTCCTTCCGCGACTCGAGAGCGGCAATCCACTGCTCATACTGCTGCCGTTCGGCAATCAGGCTTCGGAGCGCGTCGAGCGCATTTGTCTTGGCTTTCGTCATCCCGCATTTCCCCGATTAAGCGCGGGTGCCCCGCGCGTTCGCTGTCGATTCGCTGTAACTGTACACCACCCGCCCGCCAACGATAGTCGCGACCGCCCGCCCGGTGAGAGTCATTCCCGCGTAGGGCGTGTTGCGCCCCTTGCTGAGAAAATCGGCCGGCTCGACCTGCCACGACGCGCCGGGATCAAAAACCGTGATGTCCGCAGCGACTCCCTTGGCAAGACTTCCGCCGGGCAGGCCAAACAGCTTCGCAGGTGCACATGACATTTTGTCGATGAGCGTGCGAAAATCAATATGCCCGGTGGCGACGAGGCTTGTCACCGACACGGCCAGCGCGGTCTCGAGCCCCACGATTCCGTTCGGCGCATCGGCGAATTCCCTCTCTTTCTCATCATAATGATGCGGCGCGTGGTCAGTCGCTATCATGTCGATCGTTCCGTCCTTCACGGCCTCCCGCAGTGACTCGACATCCTTCGCCGTGCGAAGTGGTGGATTCATTTTCGCATTCGTGTCGTATGAGCCGATCCGGTCCTCCGTCAGGGAAATGTGGTGAGGGCACACCTCGGCGGTAACGTTGATTCCGCGCTCCTTCCCCCACCTGATCAACTCCACGGATCCGTGAGTGCTCATGTGAGCCAGGTGCACATGACCACCCGTGCGCCGAGCCAGCAGGATGTCCCGGATGACCATTATTTCCTCTGCCTCGGAAGGAATCCCCTTGAGGCCAAGCCGGGCACTTACGATCCCTTCGTTCATCGATCCACCCTTCGCGAGTGTAGGCTCCTCGCAGTGGTCGATCACGGGTATGCCGAAGCTGCGCGCGTATTCGAGGGCTGTTCGCATCAGTTGCGCGCTGACCACAGGCTTTCCGTCGTCGCTCATCGCCACGGCACCGGCGGCGACCATCTCGCCGAATTCGGCAAGCCTTTCTCCCATCTGGCCGACTGAGATCGCCCCAATCACGTGAACCCTCGCAGCATCTGCCCGCTGCGCCTGGCGGATTATGAAGCCCACCGCCGCCTGATTGTCAGTCACCGGGTCGGTGTTTGGCATCGCGCATACGGCGGTGAATCCCCCTGCGGCCGCGGCACGTGCGCCTGACGCGATGGTCTCGACGTCTTCACGGCCCGGCTCCCTCAGGTGGCAATGCACGTCGATGAAACCCGGCGAGACGATGTGCCCCTTGCAGTCGATCACTTCAGCGTCGTCGACATTTCCCGCATTGCCGGACGACGATACGATTTGGCCATCGGCGACGAGAACGTCAGCGATTTCATCCACATTGCGTGACGGGTCGAGCACGCGCCCTCCCTTCAGGACAATCGGACGAGCCGGCATCAGCGGCTGCCTCCCTTGGCGGCTTCAGCCAACTCCGGCTTTCCGCCGGCGAGCAGATAGAGCACGGCCATCCTGATGGCAACTCCGTTTGTTACCTGATGGAGGATCACGCTGTGAGGTCCGTCCGCGACGTCAGAATCGATTTCGACTCCGCGGTTCATCGGCCCGGGATGGAGGATGAGTATATCGCGGGGCGCTTTCTCCAGCCGCTCGCGCGTCACCCCGAACACCCTGTTGTACTCGCGGCTCGACGGGATATAGCCGCCGGTCATCCGCTCGAACTGCAGTCGCAGGATATTGAGCGCGTCAGCCCACTCGATCGCCTCCTCGATCCGCTCGAACACTGTTACGCCAAGCTCCTCGATCGCGTTCGGCATCAGCGACCGGGGGCCGCAAACGGCGACCTCCGCGCCGACGTGCTTCAGCCCCCAGATGTTCGACCGCGCGACTCGCGAGTGAAGAACGTCGCCGCAGATGCAGACCTTTCGGCCGGTGAGATCCCCGAGCTTGTCACGCAGCGTGAGAATGTCGAGCAGGCCCTGCGTCGGGTGCTCGTGCGTCCCATCGCCCGCGTTTATCACGTTCGACTCGATCCGCTCGGCGAGAAATGACGCCGCGCCCGACGCGCCGTGCCTGATGACGACCATGTCGATGCGCATCGCCTCGAGATTTCGCGCAGTGTCGACGAGCGTTTCGCCCTTGGAAACGCTCGACCCGGACGATGAGACGTTCACTGTGTCGGCGGAAAGCCGCTTCTCGGCGAACTCGAAGGATATCCGCGTTCGGGTCGAGTTCTCGAAGAAGAGATTGACGATCGTCGATCCGCGCAGCGCGGGAACTTTCTTTATCGCCCTTTCGCTTATCTCCTTGAAAGGCTCGGCGGTGTCGAGAATGAGGCGTATCTGCTCGGGGGTCAGCGATTCGAGATCGAGAAGGTCCTTGCCGAGCGCGCTGGTCATTCCGCCGGGCCTGCCGTTGACGGAACGATGACGACCGCCGTCCTGCCATCCACCTCGTCGACGAGCACGTCGACTCTGTCGCCCTTGTCCACGCTCACCTTTTTCCCGACGATGTCAGGCTGAATCGGGAGCTCGCGTCCGCCTCGATCAATCAGCACCGCGAGCGCGATCACGGCGGGCCGGCCGAAATCCGCGAGCTCGTCCAGCGCGGCTCGCACCGTACGACCTGTGTAGAGCACATCGTCGACGATCACCACGTTCCGCCCATCGATATCCCACGGGATGTCGGTCGGGCCGACAACGGGCCTCGGCCCGACAGTCTGGAGGTCGTCGCGATAGAGCGTGATGTCCAGCGAGCCCTGAAGCACGCGCTCCTTCTCACGTTCCTCGATCAGCGCCGAAATACGGCTGGCGAGCTGAACGCCGCGTCGCTGGATGCCTACGATGATGAGGTTCCCCGTGCCGTCGTTGTGCTCGAGGATCTCATCGGCCATCCTCCTCAGCGTGCGCTCGACTGCGCTTGCTGAAAGGAGAGTCTTCTGTTCGGTGGTTCGGGGAGGCATCGACGGACAAATATGAAGCCGTCGACACCTTAATTGAAGCGTTGACGTCGGGTGTCAGGAGATGCTGACGCCTGCTCTCGCCTCGACCACGCGAACGGCCTCAACGTGATCTGCTTCTTCGCCCAGCTCGGCGTGAGCTTCGGAAAACAGGCGTGCGGCGAGCTCGATGAACGGCGACTCGATTCCCTCCTGCCTCGCAATGTCAGCCGCGATTGCGACGTCCTTGTCGAGCAGCGCCAGCTTGAAAGTGCGTGGGAACGCACGGCCGATGACACGCTCGGGGAAAAGGTTCTCGGACGTGTTGGATCGGCCGCTCGAACCGTTGATTACCTCGAGGGCAAGCTTCGCGTCAACGCCGAGCTTCGCGAGGGAGGCCAGCGCTTCACCGGCGGACCAGATGTGAACGGCGAGAAGAGCCTGGTTCATCGCCTTCACGGCATGACCTGATCCGACCGGGCCGCAATGGATGATCTTCCCGCCAAATGCTTCCAGAACCGGCCTGGCCCGCTCGACGTGGGAGGTTTCCCCTCCACACATCACGGTAAGAGTTCCAGCTACGGCTCCCTTTACGCCCCCGCTCACGGGAGCATCAACGAAGGCGACGCCGCGCTGCTCCAGTCGTGCTGCGATGTCCCGCGATGTCGCCGGGTCGCCCGAAGTGCAGTCGATAAACAGAGTCCCTTCGCGAATTCCCGCCATCAACCCGGTTTCACCATCGAGCAGGGCCGCAACTTCCCGCGACGACGGGAGGCAGGTGACAATGACATCGGCCGCGGCTGCGACCGCCGGGGTCGCCGCCACTGCCACGCCGTGAGCTCGAGCGAACTCCTCCGCCGTCGCAGTCGTCCGGTTCCATACGGTCAGGTCGAGCTGATCGCGGGCAAGGTGCCGGGCCATCGGAGCTCCGATAGCGCCGAGTCCGAGGAACGATACGCGCGTCATCGACCGACCGTCACTGCTGGCCCGTGACGTGGGAATACACGATGCGCGAGATATCCGCGATGAGCTCGCTCGAGACCTTGCTGTCGCGAATGCCTTTCGTGAGAACCACAAGTACGTATGGCTGTCTGCCTTCCGGATAGACTACCGCGGCGTCGTGCGACACAGCCGTGATCTCCCCTGTCTTGTGAGCAACGCGAATCCCCCGCGGCAGCCCCGCCGGTATCTTGCTCCTGAATTCCTGTGCGAGAAGGATGTCGCGCATCTCGGCTGAGCTTTGAGGCGACAGCACTTCACCGCGCTCGATTGCCGCGAGCAGAACCGCCAGGTCGGCTGAGGTTGTCGTGTTGTTCATTCCCCGGTCGTAGGCCTTCTGATCCTCGACTCCGCGAAGAACCTGAATGCGCGTGGCGCCGAGCGACCTCGCCATTGCCGTGACATTCTCCGCCCCCGTGAGCGCTACGAGCTGATTCGTGGCGAGGTTGCTCGACCGCGTGATCATCCGCCGAAGAAGATCCCGGATCGGCACGCGCTCACCTATGCGCGCATAAAGCGCGGTGTCACCATCCTCAGACTGATCGAGCGGGTAGGGTGATCCATCGACGATCGAGGCGAACTGGTTGACAAGCAGGATTCCCTGGTCGAGAGAGAAACCCCCATCCTGGGCACGTCGCAGCACCTCGATCATGACAGGAACCTTCATCGTGCTCGCGGCATGAAACACGGTGTCGGCATTCATGGCGAGCGTTTCGCCGCTCTGGAGGTCCCTGAATGACACGGCGACGGTTGCTTCAGGAGATGCTGCAACCCGGGCCGCTATCGCATCACGCAGCGTCTGTTGAGAGCCGGCCATTGCCGCGCCGGCAAGGATAATCGCCAATGGAATCATCAATCCCGCCCTCCGACTTCATCCCAGATTCGTTCCGTATGAGTCTCCTTCAGATAGATCGTGCCGACGATGAAGGTCAAAATCGCCACCGATATGGGATAGATCAGCCCCGCATAGATATTTCCAGTGCGGGCGACGAGCGCCGTCGCGATCAGCGGGAGGAATCCGCCAAACCAGCCGTTGCCGAAGTGATAAGGCAGCGACATCGACGTGTAGCGTATCCTCGCGGGGAAAGCCTCGACCAGGAACGCGGCGATAGGACCGTAGACCATCGTCACGAAGACAACCTGGACAAAGACGAGAAGGCTGAGAACGACAGGGTTGACCGGGTCGGAAAATGCCTTCATCGCCATATAGATCGGATAGTACGAGAGCGCGGCGATGAGATTCCCCGTCATCATCACCTTCTTTCGCCCGATCCTGTCGGAAAGCGCGCCGAACACGATGAACAACGGGGCGCCGGCGAGTAGGGCGACCGCGACGATGATGTATGACATCGTGAGCGGGACGTTCAGGACGGTCTGGAGAAAGAACAGCGCGTAGAACTGGCCCGTGTACCATACGACCGCCTGGCCCGCCGTCGCGCCAAACAGGACAAGGAAAAATACCTTCCATCTGCTCCACGTGCCGAAGCTGTCCCTGAGCGGAGCCTTCGATGTCTTGCCCGATTCCTTCAGCTTTGTGTAGAGCGGCGACTCCTTTAGCCGCACACGGATATAGTACGACATCCCGACCAGCAGGATCGACAGCAGGAATGGAATTCTCCAGCCCCATTGCCTGAACGCCTCTTCACCAACCGCCCCGCGCACGACGAGTATCACTACGAGGGAGACGAAAAGTCCGAGCGTGGCAGTTGTCTGGATGAAACTGGTGTAGAATCCGCGCTTCCCGTCCGGCGCGTGCTCCGCAACATAGACCGCCGCGCCTCCGTACTCACCCCCGAGGGCAAGACCCTGAAGAAGCCGGAGGACAACGAGCAGAATCGGAGCGGCGATGCCGATACGCTCGTAGCTCGGGAGCAGGCCAATCGCCGCGGTGGCGCCGCCCATTATCAGCAGCGTCATGAGAAAGGCGAACTTTCTCCCGACGAGATCGCCGATGCGGCCGAACACCAGCGCGCCGAACGGGCGCACCGCGAATCCAACGGCAAATGTCGCGAGCGTCTTGAGGAAGTTCCCGGTGGCACTTCCCTCGGGGTAAAACTGCGTCGATATGATCGCCGCGAGGGCACCGAAGATATAGAAGTCGTACCACTCGATCATCGTGCCGGCCGAGGAGGCCGCGATGACGCGCCAGATGCCACGCTTTTCTGTCAAGAACACCCCGGTGTCGAGTCTTTGACCGCGCTTCGCGGATAAATGTGTCGAACCGGTGGCCCTTCCGCAGCTAGGCCCCTGCTCCCCGCTTCCAGTCGCCGCCGATAAGCGCGCGCAGTGTCTTCACGATCCTGCGAACTACCAGGATGAGCAGGATCAGCAGCAGGATAGCCGCCGACAGCGTAATGAATGGATGGTTCCAGATGAAGAGCAGGATCGATGCGATTGTCGCGAACTCGGCCCCATTGGCGAGCCCGTTCGTCACCGGCTCGGGTGAAGTGTCGACCGCGTAGCGCAATCCGAGCTTCGTCCCATGGGTGGCAAACGCGAGACTGCCCCCGAGAAGACCGGCAACTACCATCATCGCCGGACTCAGCGCGTAGGTCGTCGCAACGGCCAGGAGCGCTGCGGCCGGCGGACGTACGACGCTCTGAAAGGTTTCCCAGATGCTCGCAACTCCCGGCACCAGCGTCACAAGGAACTCGAGGATGTAGAGCGTAGAGGCAATCGCAATCACCCATCCGCTGCTGACGGCGGAGAGCGCGCCGGGAAGCGGCTCGATCCACCCGGCCCGGTCGGCGATGCCGAGAACCGCCACGGTGGCAGGAAGGTTGATTCCCGCCGCGTACGCAACGCCGAGCGATTGTGCAACTGTCGTGACTGAGCTCATGAGCTGTGTCCTCCGGGTTCATCTACGGCAAGGGGACCCGACATGTTTCGCAGCGATCAGAGCCAGCCCGACATCCTGTATCGCGCGGTTCCTGCCGCCTCGTACAACCACATGGCGAACGCACGCACGCGATCAGGCGGCTCGGCAAGTGTTAGAACCGCGACGTCCCGTGAATCTGCGGGAATGCAGCTCACATCGAGTTCGAGCTTCTCGAATGTCGCACACGCGCGGCGCGCGTGAAATGCCGACGTGACGAGCACTATTCGGGTCCACTGCCCCTCGAGGGCAAGTGCCCGCACGCGGAGCGCTTCCTCCCTCGTGCTCCTGGAAACTCCGGTCGTGACGACTTCGACACCCGCCATCGAAACCAGTCTTTCCTGGTCCGCGGATGTGGTCACCCACTTGCCTCGCACGCGCTTTCGCTCACGCGTGAGAACAATGCGAGGGGCAACGCCGGACCGTGCGAGCTCGATACCCTTGAGAACCCGGTCGAGCGCCTGCTGCGGCAGCATTCCGTCACCGGTAACCCCGGCAGACAATACGACGATCGCATCCGCCGATGCAGGAAGGGCGTCGGTTCGAAGCATCGCCCGGGCAGGCGCGACGATAAGATTCGTAAAAGCCACGACCAGCAGCAACGCCGTCGACACGGTGCCGAACCACACAAGCGGCGCGCGGAGGCGCGTCAGCCCGGCGAGTGCGCCGAGGGCGGCGGCAACGGGCAGGGTTTCAAGGGTCCCGATCCCCGCGATGTGGGGGAAACCAAGCTCCGACAGAATGAGCCATGTCCCTGCGCCAAGCACAGCTCCTGATGCGGCGCGAAACCATATTTTAGGCGGCTCGATTGCAGGCGGCTCGCGATTGCTGGCTCGCGCCTCGGGACCGTCATAGATTGAGTCGCGCGCTGCGCCACGCGCGCCATCACCCACCGGCTTGGATGTGGACATGTCGAAATTTATGCTTCCTCAGGAACCAGTCTCGCGAGAACAGTTGCGGCAGGAAATACTCGAGGCCGCACAGGCCGCGCAGGCCGCCGCCCGGGAAGCTGCGCAGAAGGCGGCGGAAGAGGGAGGCAGGGTCATGGTGGTCCCCGGTCCGCCACTCCCGCCCGGCACGCCGGTAATCGGGACGCCGCGGTTCGGGGACAACAGGATACCTGACGGCGCTGAAAATATCTCGATCGCTTTCTTCGTCATGCTTGCGGCGGTAATCATAGGCTTCCCGATAATGCGCGCGATCGCGAGACGCATCGAGCGGGGCACTCCGGTCGCCGCGCCGATTCCTGTTGAAGTCAGGAATCAGCTCGAGCAGATCTCGCAGTCGGTTGACGCGATCGCACTGGAGGTCGAGCGAATCTCGGAAGGCCAGAGGTTCACGACGAAGATGCTGGCAGACCGGAATCGCGAAGCGCAGGGTCCGGGCGGCGCGTAACTGCTGCCGCGCTCCACGCGAGCAGCGCGGGAAAGAGAAGAGTCAGCAGATACAACGTGAAAACCGGAACGTTCATCAATTCTCCAAGCTGGGCGGCCATCGCGCCAACCGGCCCTCTCGCCACATCGAGAAGCAGGAGCGATCCCCATCCCGCCGCTGCAGCCAGGCCTGCGTTCCTTACCCGGTGAACATCGGCCGAGAAAAACCCCCATAACGCGGCGACAAGCGGCACCGACCACCAGCCAGGACCGTAGGTCGCGACTGCAAAAGCGCCCGCCAGCAGCACGTACCTGATGATCGGTTTCATTGTCGGGCCGGACTCAGGTTGAGCGTGGAGAGGATGCGCTTCCGGTCGAGATCTTCCGAAGTACGAGGGTATAGAATCTGGTCGAGCTGTCCCATCGTCCATCGCGACAGGCGATCCTTGTAGCGCCTGCTTGCGGGCGCGCCCGACTGCCCGCCCGGATACACGCCCCAGGCCCGGATTTCCGGTCCGAGCTCGACTACCATCCTCCAGCTCGCACCCTGCTCCCCCGAACCTCCCGACGGACTAAGCGTGCTCGGACCGCCCTGCACCGGAATTCGCATGGCGGAAAATGCGGGGATGCGGAGCAGGTGATTTATGTTCGCATGCCGGATGCGGGACCAGAGCCACTCGTCCGACGACGCGGCCCCTTTCTCGCCGATGAGCTTCGCGTACCCCGCCTTGAGGCTGGCCGCGAAGATCGCGTCCCTGTCCTCGCGCGCGGGCGTGCTGCGATCGTCCCACCACACGCTTTCGCGGTGCTGCGCTATCCTGAGCAGCATCTGCGCTTCAGGAAGATTGTAGCCGGGAACTCCCGCGGTATCGCCAGGAGCGATCAGCTCGTCCCAGGTGCGGCGCGCGAGCTCGCTCATGGCCGACTCGAACAGCGCGGCGCGCCGGCTCTCGCGCACGTAGCGCCGATCCCATTCGCCAAGCGCAGCGGCCGCCTCGCTCAGTTCACGATCCCCGCGCCCCGTTGCTTTCTCCCGCTTCGCTGCCTCGAGAAAAAACGGGACGAAGGCGTCTGCGCGCGCGCTGCCTGGATCCGTCTGGAATCTCCGCATCTGGTCGGGTGTCACCTTCGCGTTTTCCCGCAGGAGCGAGTTGATCCGCATCGCCCGCCACGGTGAATCCCAGTCGGAGCCCATGTAGGCCGCGTTGCGCATCGGATCGACGGGCTGCTGGTTCGCCGATGAAAGGAAGCCCTGCTCGGGGTTTCTGGCGAACGGGTAGCGCTCGACTGCAAGTCGGCCAGTCCAGTCACTCGCGGAAATCGACCCGTCAAGAATCAGGTCGCCACGGCCGCTGCCGGGTCTCGTTGGATAGGAGCCGATCGACCGTATCGCGATATTCCCGGCCCGATCCGCTACCAGGCCGTTCTGAGTCGGGGCGATGTAGTCGTGCATCGCAGCGAGCCACTCGTCAGCGTTCCTTGCAGGCGCCAGCGAAAGAAAGTTGTCGATCTCCCGCGATTTCTCGTACAGAGTCCATCGCATCGACAGCCACGCCCCGTCAACCTTCTGCATCGGACCGCGGTGGGTATAGCGGACGGTATCAGTAGCGATCACCGAGCCACGCGAATCGCGATACACCTCTACGCGGGACTCGAGCGGCCGCCATGTGCCGTCGAGCTGGTAGCGCGCAGGACTTATCGAATCGTCCACAACCTCCTTATAGAAGTCGTTGACGTCCGAACCCGTGTTGGTGAACGTCCAGGCGATATCCCTGTTAAAGCCGATTATGACACCCGGCACGCCCGGAAATCCCACCCCTGCGACATCGAAGCGACCAGGCACCACGAGGTGCATCTCGTACCACACTGACGGCAGGGTGAGATCGAGATGCGGATCGCCAGCAAGCATCGCATGACCGGTGGAAGATCGCGACGGCGCCACCGCCCAGCTGTTGCTCCCAAGCGCGTCGCCGCCCTCCGGCCTGCCACCCCGCTCGAGAGCGGCAAGCGTTCCCTCTCGCAGCTCATGTGTATCAGCCGCACTGAGGTCAGGTGCGCCGGGAGCGGGCAGGTCACTGAAATCGAACCGCGGAGCGCCCAGCCCGTTTGGCTGAATCGGCTCCTGGATTGGACTGTTCACCGGAAACAAGGCGTCAGCCGCGGCAGCTCCAACCAGCGACTGCGCGCGAAGACGTTTCAGCGTCGCATCGTTGAGCGCCAGAGTCATCGACATCCGCGACAGGAAATACAGCGAGTGCACTGGCTCCCATCGCCCCGGTCTCGTGTTGAGAAGCCGGTACTCAACAGGAAGATCGCGCGGTCGCATCGACTCGATCCATGAGTTCACGCCTTCGGAATACGCGACAATGGCGCGATATCCCGCAGACGTGGTGTCGTGGTCCGCAAGTTTCCTTTCAGCTGCCCACGCCAGCCCGAGCGAGCGAGCGCGCCTGTCGCTTGGGAGAGCCCGGCTCCCTGCCCACTCGGAAATCGTTCCTGCGGCAGCGCGCGTCTGCGTCTCCATCTGGAACAGCCTGTCCCGCGCAACTACGAAGCCGAGCGCGCGGTATGCGTCGAGATCGCTCTCGGCGAAGATGTGCGGGACGCCGCGGTCGTCGATGATGACGCGAACCGGCTTTTCAAGGCCCGGAATGGCAAGCGACTGATCACGGCTGAACGAGGTTGCCGCAGCCCCGGCCCAGACGCCGTTCGCCGGGTCGAGCAGCGGGCCAAGTGGGGGCAGCGGCCCGACGCGGCGAAATCCAGCGAAAAGAAGCGCGGCCAGTGCTACGGCCGCGATTCCGCGGGTAATCAAGGTCTTGTGATTGAAACCGGAGTGACGTTGAGGTGCAGGTTGTGATTGATCCGCAGACCGGCGATGCCGTCTGTCGGCAGCCCTGCCTTGCTCACCGACGCCACTTCCTTTCCGTTCACTGAAAACCTCACCGCATCGCCAGTTACACTTGCCGCAAGTGCGTAAGTCGCCTTACCCGAGCCGTCTTCCTTGGGGATATCGGCGCTCGGTGTCCATTTCAGGACGTCGCGAGTAGCGTCCCCTTCCCTGACTCTCACCATGAGGTCGCCAGTTCCGCGAACGAGAAGGTAGGTGTAAGTCTGAGACGGCTGGTCGAGGTCGCGTCCGCCGATGATGAGCCCGTAAGCTTCAGGGTGCGTCGGTTTCTCGAGCTGCTCGATCTTTGTCGACACAGTGTAGTTGCCCGTCGCAGTGTCCTTTGCCGAATAGATCACATGCGCGGGACCGGTTCTGACTTCCCACCGATTTGAGCCCGGCGTGTAGTTCGCGCCAGTAATGTCAGCATCGGCCCGGTCTGTTCTGGCGGAATATCCGGCTGGAATGGTTCCGCCACTTACGTTCACGTCAGGATCGGCGTTCGCCGAGACCATGACGCTGTCGCCCGCGGGTGGAGCTTCGCGGCTCGAGCATGCGGCGAGCAGCAATACGGTTCCAATGACGAGTGTTCGCGTGATCATGTTCGGTACTCTCCTGGGTTGGGGTTGAATATAGTTGCGGTCAGCGGCCGCGCCGCACCTTGCGCTCGGCGACCCTGTCAACGAGTCCGGGCACGAATGCCTTGACGAGCATTCCCACTTGCGCGATCCATGTCATCACGAGCTCCCTTTTCCTCGACGCCGCGGCGCTGATGATCTGTTCCGCGCATTCTCCCGCGCTCATCACGGCGCTTTTTATCACCGGCCTCGTCCCGAGCATTCCGCCATCCGGACCGATGGCGCGCTCCGCGATATCCGTTGCCACGAAGCCGGGATAGACAACTGTGACGCTGACCCCCTCCGACCGAAGCTCGATCCTGAGGGAGTCGAAGAAGCCGGCCATTGCGTGCTTGGTGGCGGCGTAGAGCGACCGCGTCGGCACTCCGTTCTTTCCGGTAAGGCTGGAGACCGCGACGATCCGGCCACGGGACTTCTTCAGGTGTGGAAGCGCGTAGTAGGTGCACCATACGCTTCCCAGGTAGTTGATGTTGACGAGTCGCTCAGCCGCGTCGATATCGGTGAGCTCATCGAACCTGGCGTGCATGCTGATCCCGGCGTTGTTGACGAGCACGTCGATGCCGCCATAACTGTCAAAAGCAGACTTGATGAGATCCCGGCACTGATTCTTTATGCTGACATCGGTGGGCACCGCGATGGCGCGCGCCCCGAGGGCCCGGCATTCATCGGCCGCCTTCTCGAGCAGCGACGGCTCACGCGCGGCAAGCACCAGCTGTGCACCCTGCAGCGCAAGCCGCCTCGCCACCTCGAGGCCAATGCCAGCCGAGGCTCCCGTGATCACCACAACCTTGTCGCGAAATACCGCTTTCTTCATCCGCGCCGAAATTAGGCGCGGGGACCGCCACCGCTAGGGCGTCTTCGCCTTTTCCTGCTGCTTTTCGGTTGCAAGCGCGATCTCACGGGCGAGCGCCTCGAGAACCTTCTCGAGCGTGTTTGCCTGCTGGGTGATGGTGATCTGCGCGGCCGACACGGCATTCTTTGCGACCTTCAGGGCCGCCACCTTCACGGCCGGATCCTCTGTCGCCTTCCTTACAGCTGCCTGGACCGCCTCGGCGAGCTGCTCAGCCGCTTTCTCGATATCCTGAACCGAAACCGAGTCACGATCGGCTGTCTTTGCAGGCGTGCCCTGGGCTTTCGCCGATGATGCGGTGGCAGTCCAGATTGAAGCCAGGACGATGCCCGCGAAGAGATTGAACCGAAGGAAGCGAGTCATGGTTGGGCCCGTTCTTGGGGGGAATGCCTCACGCAAAATGCGCCGGCGAATGGTTCGACAGCGCAGTGACGTAAAAGGGTTTACCCGCGGAGGAACGGGAGGTTCAGTCGGTCCTGGACCGGGAGGCACCCGATGCAGCGACCTTCTTTCCCTTCGGCTTGGTGCTCGCCCGCGGCCGTTTCGAGCGGGACGCCCGTGCGCCGTTCACCCAGCGCGCCCGGCTCCCGCGAACGTCAACATGGGCAAACGCTCCATGGGAACCATTCGAGTGGTAGAGTCCGGTGCCCCCAACCAGGTCGGGGTACTTCTTCTCAACTCTTTCGATTGCAGCGAGAATGATCCGCGTGTCGGCCATGTTCACGCGGCCGTCGCGGTTGAGGTCATCCATCCGCCCATCGCCGTTGTTGTCGATGTAGATGTCTGCGGCGTCGCCGTACGTGTGGCGGCTGTCTCGCGCCCGGCCGCTCCTGTCTCCGAGCGCAAGGTTGTACTGCGGAGTACGGAACCCGGATAGAATGCCGACCTTCCGAACCGGCACACCATGATCCTTGAGATCCTGGATCACCAGCTCGAGCTTGTCGATGAGCGATTCCTGGAGAACCAGGTACTTGGGCCACACGTCGTGCTGATCCTTTGTCAGGAAATCCCGCAGGCGAAAATGTTCGGAGATGCGGGTGTCCTGATTCTGCGGGGTGACCTCTATGAAGCCCTCAGGCACCGAATACTCCTCGGACCGGGCGTTGCCGCGTTCGTCAGGCCAGAATCCAAGACGGTACGAGCCTACTGATCCGCCGATCTTGTCCCCGAACGACCGCATCGTGATGAGGGAGAAGTTGCCGAGCGTGCTTGCGCCGGCGACTTCCTGAATGCCGGGGACTATCTTCGACGTATAGCTGAGGTTCTCGGCGACGACCGGGATCCGTATGGACCGGGGCGGAGCAACGAATCTCGCGAGAAGTTTTCCGCTCTTTCCGGCAAGTGCGCCGACGACGTTTCGGAGGCTCGAGCTGTCAACGACGGGTAGGCGAGCGAGTGCCGCAACATCGGGGTTTACAGCGACCTGCGCGCCGGCCTCTCCGCTTGGCGCTGAAAGGATGGCTGTTGCGAGAAGTGCAGCGGACCAGCGTCCGCGACGACCGAGAGCGTGCATAAAGTGGCCTCATCGGTAGCCCGACGAGCGTAGCGGGAATTGTAACCCGCGTTAGCCTCGTGGCTTTGCGTCGCCGCCTTTCGACGGGTTTGCCGGAAATCGAATTTGCCCGGCCATCCTCAGCCGGGAACGGGTTCGCTGCCATATGGACGGACAAGGCGATCGATAAGTCACACGGCGTGCCTTGACGCCTCATGAAACGAAAGGACCCGGCCAAGCTAACTCGGGAACGGCCAGTGCGACAGGATAAAATCGCACCGGCGGAACCTTTGTTTATCGCAAGATCAGATTTGCGCTGTCGCAATGGTCATGTGCAGGTGATGAGCCCGGTTATGCTGGCTGTACAGGTCCGGGCCGTCTGGGAATGACTCGCCGTCGCCGTCCAGCTTGGCGGCGGACCTGCGGCTGCGGTGGCCGCGACTGTGACGTTCTGGGATGCGCTGAACCCCTGCGCAACCCCGTCGCCGGAGAAGTAAGCCCCGGAACTGTCCGCCGCGAAGCTCTCTTCGTAGACAGCCAGATTTCGCAGATCGGACTTCATCGCCGCGACGTATGCCTTCTCTTTCGTGTTGCCGAACTTCGGGATTGCTATGGCGGCGAGTATCCCGATTATCACCACCACTATCAGAAGCTCGATGAGCGTGAAGCCAGCGTTTCCCCGATTCATTGCCCGCCCCCCGTAAAAACGTGAATGCCTTTCGCGCAGTCGCGCGGCGACCCGGTGACATTGCCTGTTCGATGTGCTGATCGCGGCAGCGAAAGACCGCATCAGGTATTTTTCCAGCGCCAAACCTGATCCCGTTCAACTGCAGGAGATGAGATGCGCGTAGGCGTGCCAGCTGAAGTTGTCGCCGGTGAGAGGAGAGTTTCACTCGTTCCGGAAGTCATTCCGCAGCTGTTGCGGCTCGGTCACTCTGTAGCTGTGGAGGCCGGCGCGGGGACGCGGGCCGGATTCCCTGATGAGGCATACGTCGCAGCAGGAGCGACGATTGCGCCGACAGCTTCAGCGATATACGAGGACGCGGAACTCGTACTGAAGGTTCAGCGCCCGACGCAGGAAGAAATCGACATGATGCAGAGCGGCACCGCGCTGATCGGACTGCTTCAGCCCGCTGGCGACCCACAGCTGTTCTCGCTTCTCGCAGAGCGGGGGATAATCGCCTGCAGCATGGAGCTGGTGCCTCGCACAACTCGCGCGCAGATGATGGACGCACTTTCGTCCCAGAGCACAGTCGCCGGGTACAAGGCAGTCCTTCTCGCGGCGAACGCGCTCCAGAAGTTCTTCCCGATGCTGATGACCGCTGCCGGAACAGTTCGCCCGGCGAGGGTTCTCGTGATAGGCGCCGGAGTCGCGGGCCTTCAGGCGATCGCGACGGCACGGCGCATTGGCGCCGTCGTCGAGGCATTCGACACACGACCTGTGGTCAAGGAGCAGGTCCAGAGCCTTGGCGCCACGTTCGTCGAGATGGAGCTCGGCTCTCATGACGCGCAGGATTCGGGCGGCTACGCGAGGGAGCTGGCGGAAGAGCACATCCGGAAGGAGAAAGAGCTCATTCACGAGCATGCAAAGAACGCTGATGTCGTGATAACCACCGCCCTGATTCCCGGAAAGCGCGCGCCCCTGCTCGTGAGTGCGGAGACTGTCATGGCGATGAAGCCCGGCTCCGTGATCGTCGATCTCGCCGGCGAGCAAGGCGGAAACTGCGAGCTGACAGAGCCGGGCGAGACTGTCGAGCGCCACGGAGTCAGGATAATCTCCCCGCTCCACATCTCGAGTGACCTCGCGTATCACGCCAGCCAGATGTACGCCAAGAACATTGCCGCCCTCGTTGCCCTGATGGCACCTGACGGAGCCCTCAAGCTCGACACCGGTGACGACATAATCGATGCCGTCTGCGTCACGAGCGAGGGTGAGATAAGAAACGCCGCGATAAGAGCGAAACTCCCGGAGGGTTCGTCATGAGCATCGAGCTGGTCCTCGGCATCTACGTCTTCATACTCGCGATGTTCGTAGGCTTCGAGGTGATAAACCGCGTGCCGTCTGTGCTTCACACCCCCCTGATGTCGGCGACCAACGCGATACACGGGATAGTCGTGCTCGGCGCCATGCTCGTGGCCGGCGCCGCAGACACGCTCCTCCTTCAGGTTCTCGGGTTCATCGCAGTGGTGTTCGGGGCCGCGAATGTCTTCGGGGGTTTTGTCGTGACTGACCGCATGCTGGAGATGTTCAAGAAAAGAGGCGCAGAGCTGAACCAAGAGACGCAGAGAAAAGCAAAAGATGCTTGATACCAGGGAATCGACCGTCGCGGCCGCATACATCGTGGCGGCGATCCTCTTCATCTTCGGGCTCAAGAAGCTGAGTTCCCCCGCCACGGCACGTTCGGGGAATCAGGTTGCTGCCCTCGGGATGGGTCTCGCGCTCGCCGCGACGCTTCTCGATCGCCAGATCCTTTCATTCTGGATAATCGGCGCCGGCATGCTGATCGGGGCGGGAATCGGGACTTATTTCGCGCGCACTGTGCAGATGACCGCGATGCCGCAGATGGTTGCCCTGTTCAACGGGATGGGCGGCGCTACGGCGGCCCTCGTTTCCGTCGCCGAATACATAAGGCTCGCCCGGATCGGAGAATCGGCCGGCGCGGGTGAAGCGACATCGATTGTGCTGGGAACGATCATCGGAGCCGTGTCGTTCACTGGAAGTCTTGTCGCCTTCGGCAAGCTGCAGGAGCTGCTTTCCGGAAAGCCGCTTCAGTTTCCGCTCCAGCGGTTGGTCAATGCCCTGCTTCTCCTGGGCAGCTTCGCTCTCGCGACGAGTATCGTCATCGGCGCCACCGGGATCACAGCCCTGTGGGGGCTCTTCGCCCTCGCCCTGATCCTCGGCGCCATGTTCGTTCTGCCAATCGGCGGCGGCGACATGCCGGTAGTTATCTCGATCCTGAACTCGCTCACCGGCCTTGCCGCGGCATTGACCGGCTTCGTGCTTCACAATCAGATGCTCGTGGTGGCGGGAGTGCTGGTGGGAGCGTCGGGTACGATACTCACGCTCCTGATGAGCCGCGCAATGAACCGTTCCGTTGGCAACGTCCTTTTCGGCGCGTTCGGCGCGTCATCAGCCTCGGAAGCATCACCCGAGGACGGGACCCAGAGGTCGATCCGCCAGACGACGGCGGAAGATACCGCGATCGCGCTCGCCTATGCGAGGAGCGTCGTGATAGTGCCGGGTTACGGACTCGCGGTGGCTGAAGCGCAGCACACGGTTCGCGAACTTGCGACCGACCTCGAGAAGCGCGGCGTTGACGTGAAGTACGCAATCCATCCGGTGGCCGGCCGGATGCCGGGACACATGAACGTGCTTCTCGCAGAAGCGAACGTGCCGTACGATCAGCTGCTCGAGATGGACCAGGTGAACGGGCAGTTCGCGCAGACCGACGTCGTCCTCGTTGTCGGCGCGAACGACGTCGTGAACCCTGCGGCACGCGACGACCCCTCGAGCCCGATTTACGGAATGCCGATCCTCGACGTTGACAGGGCGAGAAACATCATCGTGCTCAAGC
>JBBQZF010000033.1:0-19327 GCA_038208015.1 Gemmatimonadales bacterium | reverse complement strand
CGCTCGATCCGCGTCTCGGGCACGCGGATGTCGCAACGCGCCGCGAGCCGGAGCATCCCTGCCTCGACCGCCGCGTTGTTCCACCGGTCACCTCGCGCCGGAAACTTGGCGACCCAGACGCCGACGTCGTCCTCGACCGTGTTCTTCGGCCGGGCACCTCCCAGCGATGTGGTGGGCTCCAGCACCTGACGCACCTGCTCCCCTACCTTTTCGGTGGAGGCTCCCGTCTCGATCAGGCGGGCCGCCTCCCGCAGCTCATCCAGATTGACGACACGGTTGTAGGCACGCACCGGCGCCGGCGGCGCGACTCCCCGGCCGAACGACAGCGCACCCGCGCGGTCCTCCGGTGACTCGAGCAGGTACTCGATCTCGGTCAGATCATTACGTCCCAAAACTCGGTCGATGACGAGGCGGCCCCAGGCGTCCGGAGCGGCGTCCCGCAGGGCCCCGAACACACCGCCCAGTCCGGCCGTCTCCCAGGTTCGCGGCGAGAGCGGCAGGTGCACCGGATCCAGCGGCACAGCATCGGGACGGGAGCGGTAGCTACGGCCATACACGAAACGACCCACACCGACGCCCCGGGCGAGGTCCTGATGCTGGAAACGACCGCAGGTCACAACCTCCAGGCTCTCCGGCATCTGGATGTAGACGAAGCATTCCCGCTTAGAAGTCATCGCTCAGCGCGGTCGGCAGGCGAACGCGCTCTCCGCGACGCGCGGCTTCGAGCGTCTGGCCCTCCAGATCACCCTCAGGCGCCGCGACGGCAGCCAGATCACCGTCCAGCCCGAGGGCCCACAGGACGGCAACGTAAGCCCCAATACCGGTCCCCAGCGCACCGGCTTCCACCCGCCGAAGCGTCGTGCGCGTGATGCCGGCCTTCCTGGCCAGATCCTCTTCGCGCAGCTGTCGCCGGACCCGGGCCGTGGCGATGTCCTGGCCCAGCTTTGCCACCGAATCTGCAACCGCGGCAGGGGCAGTGGCCATATTGACGTTTCGACGGGGCATATCCACCTCCAGCGTACAATAGCGCATACACTATCGGAGGTAAAGTATACTCTTTCGGACTCATCGTTGGGAGGTCACTGCGCCTCGCCGGCGACGTGAATGCCTGAGCTACTTGACTCGCGCTCGCGGCGTGTGAACGCCGGTTCGGCGCTCGGCGTCGAGAACTTTCTCGTAAACGGGCACACCTCCTGGGACCTCTCCCATCTCCGCCGTTACGTGATTTCATTGCCGGGCGGGCAATATCGGAGAGGTGAGAAGTAGTTCTGAAGAATCGGTTAGCTGGCGGTGGGCGCGGGGACACGTTCCGCTGCTCCTCACCAGTGGCTGATGGCCGAAGCAGTCGCGCGTATTGCTGGCCAACGGGACCCGGGCGCGTGACTCAACCTGACTGCCATGCGCCGGGTGGCCCGTTGCCGCCTCAAACGGTTATATTTCGAGTACTTGGCAGCAGCAACCCTCCGGAGCAAGGGCAGGCCGCGCGAACTGTCTGTGACACCGTCGCGGGCCACTGCAGGATTCTGTGAAGTTTCATGTAAGACCATCGGTCGCAGCGCTGCTGCTGTGTGTTGGTGCGCAGACAGCGCACGCACAATCGTCGCCGTGCATACGTGCACCGGGGCGGGCAGCGACATTTCCATCCCTGTCGTATTACCGGACATCCGAGCGTTTCAATGCGGACGGTGATCGCGAGTCCATGGGCGGCGCGACATTCACGCGCCTTCAGGCGAACGCGTACAGTGAGATCGGTCTGGCTCCTGGGTGGGCGCTGGTCGCGAACTTGACCGCAGCCCGACTGGTCTACGAAGACGGCAGCTACCGCGCGACGAGTCTGGCGCTGTCAAACCCGGAAATTGCGGTGCAGGCGGATGTCACCGGCGTGCCGTTCGTGTCGCGCCTTTTCTGCATGGCGCAGCTAACGGTCAAGCTGCCCTACAACGGCGGTGGCGATCCGCTGGTGGGATTTCGCCAGATGGATGTCGAGGGGAAGCTCCGCGCGCTTGGATGGCTCGAGGTTGCGCATCATAATGGCTACTGGGTGCTGGACCTCGCGTATCGACTGCGGGATGGTGCGCCCTCGGACGAGCTGAAGCTCGAGACGACCGCTGGGTTGGACCTCACAACGAGACTGATGGCGCTGGCCCAGATTTTCACCACTCTCGGCACCGGCAACGGCTCGCCCATTCCCAATGGCAACAACCCAAGTATTGATCCGGAATACTCTGCGGTGCAATCCCAGTTCGGCGTCGTGTATATGATGCGGCCGGGACGCCGCGTGCAGCTGCAGTGGAATAGGGAATTATGGGGACGGAATTCAGGAGATGGCAACACGATCGGGGTGGTAATGTGGCTCGATTTCTGATAGCTCGCAGCGCGCTGATCGTGCTGTGCTGCAGCGCATCCTCGTGCGGCACTATGCGCATGGGTGTAGCGCCCCGTCAGCCCGCCGGGACCTCGGCGGAGACGCCTGCCGCGGCAGCGACGGTGGCGAACCCGGCCAATGCGAGCCTGGCATTGCACCGGCGTCCATTCAACGAAGCGGAGTTCGACGCGGCCACGCAGTGGGTGGAGGATGCGTTGCTCAGTCGAGCCGGCAGGTTGCAGCGCGACAACGGCTTCAGCTATGCCGTCGATGTCGCGCAATACATGACCTATGCGGCGATGGTGGTGGACACGGCGCAGTTTCGCGTGCTGCGCACATTCGTGCTCAACAACCTGGTGCTGAACAGCCCATCCGATCCATACACCGCCGGCATGGTGCTATGGCGCTACTCGCCGGCGCAGCCACCCGACGCTTCGGGCACCACCGAAGCACTGCGCGTGGCAGAGGCCCTGTGGCTCGGACGCGACCTCTTCGGAGACACTACCGGCATTGGCCAGCTTCGCGGGATCCTGCACGGCTATGCCCGCCACGAGTATGTCGAGCAGGAAACCTGGTTCATCCGCAACTACTTCAACGTGCAGACGCGCGCGTTCGCCACAAACTCGTTTCTTGTTGACTACGACCCTGATTTTCTGGCGATGGCATCGACCGCGCTCGGTGATACGATGCTCGCGCGCGTTGCCCGCGAGTCCTACGCGATCGTGCGCAAGGCGATCGCGCCGAGCGGTCTGCTGTACGAGATCGTGCAGCCGGAGATCCTTACGGCGCTGCCCATGATGAAGGTGCCGATCTTCTCGCCTAACGACATCATCAGCCTGCCGAACAGCTGCACAGTGGCCGAGCGCGTGGTGCGCGGTGATGCCGCGCTTGCGCGGGGCGTGCTCGATTTTGCAGTGCGACATCGCATGGACAAAGCCGCGTACTTCTACGGCCGCACGGGCGAAGCTGTCAGGCGTGGAGATTCCGGTCTGCCTACCATAAGCTGTCTGGTTCGACTCGCAACCAGACTGGACGCGCCCGACGCGGCGCTGGCATTTCTGTCGGATCTGCTCGACAACATCGCGGCGTTGCGCGCGCGCAGCTACGAGCTCGATCTGTTCGCTGCGGTCGAGACACAGTGGGCGCTGCACGAGGTGCGGCGCATCGCGTTCCCCATCCGCTAGCCGGTTACCTGCAACAGCACAATCAGCGAGGCGTACGCCAGCGCTCGCGAAGCACGCCTTCCGCAACCTTGTGCTGCACGGTGAAGTCGGTGTCGGCGGGCCCGCCCGCCAGCGGGTCGGTGAACCAGCGCCATAAGAGCACGGCAGAGATGAGCGGCGGTTGCAGTCGGTCGAGCCACAGTCCGAGGATGCGCGCCTGCAGCCGCTCATCCGCAGGCGCTGCACGTTCCTCCGCACTCTCCCACGGCGCGCGCTGCGCGTCCGTCGCGGAGCGCATTCCCAGCTCCGCGACCCAGACCGGCTTGCGCGGATGTGCGCGGCTGAACTCCCCGACGGCAGCGACGTATGCATCCATGCGGCGAACGAGCGCGGCCGTCGCCGTGTCATCGCCAAGTGCGGGATAGCTGCTGAGCGCAATGAAGTCGAGCGCGTCCCAGAACGGCACGCGCTGCGCTTCCTCCAGATTGTCTGCGACAAAGGTGATGTGACCGCTGTAGCGCGCACGCACGGCGGAGATCAGTGGAAGCCATTGCGCCTGCGATACCGTTCCCCGCAGCTCCGTACCCACGACGAAGAAGGCGACACGCTCGCTTTGCGCCAGTTCTGCCAACTGCAGCACGTGTGTGCTGTAGCTCTCGAACCAGCGAGGCCAGTCGCCCTCGGCGCTCATCGTGATGGCACCCGCCCACGTGCCGGGCACCCAGATGTGCGGCTTCAGCATGACCTTCAAGCCCAATCCGTGCGCAGCGCGAATTCCCGCCACCAGCTGGGCATCGGTAACGGCATTACCGCGCTCTACCTGCGTCGCGCCGGGGGTTGCTTGCCAGAGGAACGGAATGATGGCGACGGTGTTCGCGCCCAACCTTTGCAGCTGCTGCAGCGATAGCCGCGCCGCGTCGCTGCCGAACGGTGAATGCGGCGTCTGCACCACGTTCGCTCCGCGAATCACCTGCGCCCGCGCACATGCCGACCCCAGCGCGCACGACAGGAGCACGATTAGAACCCCCACGGCGCGCCGCGTCATTTGCTCACACGCCGATAGATGCGCCAGCCCGCCTCGTCATACACGAGTGTGTAATCGGGATGCCCCTTCTCGTAGAGGTCCGGGAAGCGCTCGGCAATGGCATCACCATGCGTGGCCGCGCGATCCCGCTCCGGCACTGCAACATAGGGCGTACTGATTTCCCCTGATGCCATCGCCAGCTTGAACTCGTCGCTGAAGGGGAGCGCGAGCCAAGCGCCTGAGTTGCGCGCCGCAATGGCGGGAAATGCGCGCCGGTCGTCGATCATCACGCCCTTGAGTCCGATAAGCGCGACGCCGAGCTGCCGCTCGGAGCTGAACGCATCGGGCAGTTGCTGAAGCGCGGCGGCGCGCAGAAACCGGTTCGTGTCTGCACTTGGACGGTACGCCAGCACTGCGATGCCACCCACGTGACCCATGATCAATGCGCCCAGCAGCAACGGCGATGAGCGCAGTTGTCGCGGCACATCACTCACGCCGATCATCAGCGGTACCAGCAGCAGAAACAGGAAGTCGACGGGGTGCTCAAGGTACTGCGTCCACGTACTGATGATTGCGGCCGCCACCGGAATTGCAAACAGCGCTGCCACCCGCACACGCATGGATCGGCCGTGCAGGCTGCGTGCGACGAGGACGGCGCCGGCGGGCACAGCAAGGAGTCCGAGCACGATCAGTACAGTCATCGCAGCGAGCGGTCGACCGCCGAACGAATTCAGCCACGGCACGAACTCGCCATACATTCTTGCTCCCAGAAAGGCGGACCGTCTGTCCTGCACGAATGCCAGCGGGTTCTGCAGGAACAGCCAGTTCATGTACACCCAGGCAAGGAGGGAGAACATGAAGGGCGTCAACATCACGGTGTAGATGCCGCCGGGCGACTGATGCAGGACCTCATCATCGGGGAAGAGCAGCAGTACCGGCAGCAGTGCTACGGCGATGTAGACCGCGCGTTCGTCAACGAAGAAGAACAGCGCCAGAGACAGGCCCGCGAGCATATACGCGCGCGCGTCGCCGCGCGTGCGCAGCTGCATCAGTCCCATGGCGATCAGCAGGAACACCAGCAGGCTGGCGGACTGGTTGGTGCCCGTCACAACCGCGCGGATGAAGAAGGGATGCGTGCACACCAGCAGACCGGCTGCGAGTGCTGCTGCAATGCTGTAGCCGGCGCGCATCAATCGTCCGTGCAACACCGTGAGCGTGATGGCGCCGTACACGCTCGACACGATGAACGGCGCCCAATCCGTGCGCAGCGGCGGAATCATTGCGAAAGGCAGCAGTGCGTAGAGCGGGAGATGCGGATACAGCATGCCGAAGTTCTCTAGCTGCAGACGGCCCGCGCCCGCGACGCCCAGCACCTTGGCCCAGTTGGTGATGGCGCGGTCGGGAACGTAGCCCATGGCGCGAAAGAACCCGCATACCGCGAGCAGCAGGCCGAGCCAGAAAACGAAGAGCGGCCAGGGAAAACGCCGGATCAGGCGTCGGCGGACCTGGCCTGCCGGTGTGGTCACGCGGGCGCCGACGCCGGCGCGGGCGTGTCCAGATCGATCTTCGTCAGCCCGTGATGTGTCTTCTCCCAGTAGAACGGCCGGTGCAACAGCTGCCACAGGCCCTTGTACGCTGCAATCGACATCAGCCACCAGTAGAACATCGCCGTCAGGCCGTACGGAATCAGGTCGTAATACTTCCGCTTGAACGCGCCGACCATATTGAAGTACGTAAACGCGGCGTTGCCGATCAGCAGATTAAGAAGACATAAGTTCAATAGAATGCCGGGAAAGTACGCCCGCAGCTCGATGCCGAAGATTAGCCATGCTGCGAACAGCCCCCACATCAACGGGTTCAGCAGCACCACGAGGATGGAGCCACCGATGAAAAACTGAAAACCCCAGAAACCGACGTGACCAAGCGAGCGGTACAACCGGATTGGATCGCGCATGTGCACCAGATACGTCTGCATGTATCCCTTGATCCAGCGCGAGCGCTGCCGGATCCAGTTGCCGAGATCGTTGTTCGCCTCCTCGAACGTCGTCGAGTTGATGACGCCGCACGTGTAGCCCTTCTGTGTCAGGCGCACGCCCAGATCGGCATCCTCCGTGACGTTGAATGGATCCCAGCTATGCAGCTCGCGCAGCACTTCGATGCGGAAGTGGTTTGATGTGCCGCCGAGCGGAATCGGAATGCGCAGCTTTTCCAGGCCGGGCAGGATAAAGTCGAACCACAGGGAATAATCGAGTGTGAACTGGCGCGTGAGCCAGTTTTCATTGCGATTGAAGTAGTTGAGCCGCGCCTGCAGACACGCGGTGCTGGCCGGCGCCTTGGCAAATGCGACCAGCGCCTTCTTGAGCTGATCCGGCTCGGGGCGATCCTCCGCATCGTAGATGGTCAGATAGGAGCCGCGTGCGAAGTGCAACGCATAATTGCACGCCTTCGGCTTCGTCTGCGGCTTCGATGCGGGGACGCGCAGGATCTCGAAGATGGACTCGAGTCCAAGCTGTTTGGCCGCTTCGATCGTCTCGCTGTCATCGGCTTCCAGTACGAGCTTGACGTCGAGCTTGGACATGGGATAGTCGAGCGCGCGTATGCCTGCCGCCAGGCGCGGCAGCACCGCCGCTTCCTTGAACATTGGCACGAGCACCGTGTAGACGGGCAGATCCGCGTCCGACAGCTGCCCGACTTCCGCGTCAGTGACCTTCATGTCGATGCGATGCGATGAGCCCACCCACACCAGTGTGACGCGCAGGAGCACGTTGATGAGGTAAAAGATGGTGATGAGGATGTTGAGTGCAATGATCGTGTTCAACGGCCATACCGTGAGCGCCAGCAGTACGACGGTCAGCACGGCGTAGATGCTGGTCAGCTGCGGCCCCGTGAAAACGGAGTGGGCCGACATCTCGGGTGCAGCTTCCTGCAGGCCATGGACTGCGCTCTGTGTGAGCTCGCGCTCGAACACCTGCTGCGTGGTCCAGATGATGTCGAACTTCGAGGTTACCACGAAAGCGACGGCGTCACCGTAACGGGCGCGCGCGAACGATTCCACCTCGGGGCCCGGATCCGCGGTCGCCAGCAGGAGGACGCCGTCTTCGTAGCGCCACGGCAACGTGAGCAGACGCGTGTAGCTTTCGACATCGGCGTGATCGAGCATGCCCGCATGCGGCCGCTCGCGCAGCAGGTTCACGAAGGGCATGCCGCGGCTCTCGGACAGCGCGTTGTAGAAGTCGTACGCGCGGACCCAGCCTCGGGCCATGACTACGTCTCCAAAGCGAACGGACCAGTTGCGCTGAAGGGCCAATGCTTCAGTCACCTGTTCCGTCGTGAGCAGCCCCTTCGCCACGAGTACGTCACCGATCCGCAGCTGTGCGGCTGTTATCATTTCCGCCGGTGTCTTCGAGTGAGCATTGCTACGTACAGAATGAGCACCGTGGCGACCAGCCACGCGAGCGCAAACAGTGGCCAGCGGTAGCGCGACATGGATTCGACGAACCCGCTTCGATCGGCATAGTTGATCGCAAACACGTCGTCATTCGCTCCGAACCGGTACGCCTGACCGGACTCGTCGAGGAGCGTGACATTCTCATCACCGAGGCTCACCGGCACCATCGCCAGCTGCGGCTGCTGTGCCGCGGGTGCGATCCACAAACCCGACTGCTCCCCCAACTGCGCAACCTGTATGATGGTCCACCGATCGAGCTGGCTCAGATCGAAGAGCGGACGTCCGCCAGCGACCGCGCGCAACGTTACGCGCTCTTTTCCAAGGCGCAGTGGAGCCTGCAGCTTGGGCGGCGGGTCGCGCGACAACAGAACGAACGGTCCCGTCGGCTGCAGATCACCGCCATTGTACATGTGAATTTCCGGCACAATGTCGTCGGGCCAGAAGCCGCGGCTGAGGTAGAGAAGGAACCCAAGCACGCGCGCAGGCTCGGCCGCGATGTCGCGCGCGAGATAGACCACCGGTCCGGCATTCAGACGCAATGCCAGGTCGCGGAACCCCAGCGGTCGATTGGACTGCTTCTCGATGTAGACGCGGCTGGTCGACAACAGCTGCAGCGGATAGGCCGCCTGCGGCGCGTCGCAGGCGCCACCTTCCTCCTCCCGCTGCGCCACCACGCGCACCTCGTTCTCCGAGCGCAGCAGAAATTCCGGCAGCGTGTAGCGGAACGTCTGCCGTAACCCTTTGCTCTCCAGACGCCGCGTTTCCAGCAGTGTGCCGTTGAGATAGAGATGAAGCAGCAGGATGCCCTCGGTCTCCGTTCGACTCGACACGAGGTCGAGGCGCAGGCGCGTCGGCAGCCGTCCGCTCGGCATGTCCCGCAGACGCAGCGGAATCGACCAGGTCGCTTCCTCCGCGAAGATCCGTTCTTCATCCTCCATGCCGAGGTCGCGCAACGTCACGACGCTCGCACTGCTCAGCACATTGTCGCCGTATTGCACTTCGACGCGCGAACCTCCGCCGCTTTCTTCCCACAACCGGCCCAGCAGGCGCATGGCGCTCGCCCGATGATTCGCCACCACCGCGATCACGCCCGCACTGTCGTGACCCTGCGTTGCCCGCTGAACCAGCATGATGTCGCCGCCGAAGCGCGCCGAATCCGCCGATTGCGCCGCCAATGCGCGCAACGTTCCGCGCTCGACCTCCGCGCGCGTGCCGATGATGATCGAGACCGAGTCGGAGAGAGGCACAAACGTGGGCTCCAGTCCGCGACGCAGCAGCGACACCGCCAGCATGTACGCCGCAGCATATTCGTCCGGATTCAACGCGCGCGCGGGCAGGCCGATCCGGACTTGACGCGGCAGCAGCCGCCACGCGCCCGCCACCGTGCGCAGCACCGAGGCAGGGACAGAAAATTCGAGCCTGGATTCCGGGAGCACCGTCGCGAACGCTTCACCCAGCTGCTGGTTCACGCAGATATCGCGGTCCCTGAGCAGCGAATAGCGAATCCCCAGCTTCACGAATTCCTGCTTCAGCTCCGCCGGGGTCAGCGGCACCCTCGCCGTCACCACGCCGCTGTCGGCGCCCATACGGCTGAGCAGCGCGCGGCGCGGCTTGTCGTTCACCAGCACCGTCAGCGTCGACTCGCCCAGCACCGATTCCGCGAAACGGGCGCTCAACATGATGCTGCCGTCGCGCGCTACACCCTCCAGCGGCAGCTCGAAGAACACCGACCGCGCCCCCTTGAATCCATCCAGCAGCAGTCCATGCTCGTACCCGAGCTGGCCCAGCGAAGTCTGGAAGCGAACCAGACTGTCCCGGGCCGACTGCCCCGACACAGGCGCGCTCAGCGACGCCGCCACTCCAAACGCCAGGAGGCCTCGCATGATATACGCACTAAAACCAGGAAGGCGCCTTGCATTCCTGGCAGTTGGCTCGCGTCGCCACGTTCGATTTTTCAAAATGCCTTTCCGGACCGGCGTTTGCAGGACATTCGATCGTGAAGCGGTGTACATCGGCCACGTAGTCGTAAGACGTTACTCCACCTATACTAATGCTATACTAATGCCATCGGAAGTGCACGTTTCGGGCCGGCACCAATTCCCGGTCAAGCCCGCTCCCGCGCAGTCGGAACGTGAGAGGCACCCAGGGCTGGTGGCGACGCTGCAGGGCGACATCGCGGAGGCGGCGCGCCAGCTCGGCGTGGCCTTCGAGCAGCTGCCGGAAGACCTCGACGTGGCGTTCTGGTACTCGTTCGTGCTGGCGTTCACAGGTCGCTTCGCCGCCGCGTCCGCCATCGCGCTCTCCGTCAGGGGGGTGGCCCCCGATCATCCGTTGGCGTGGGGCACCGATTACTTCGCGCTGTTGTGCGCCGGCCGGCACGCCGCGGCAGTGGCACTCTTGGCAACGGCGCCGGCGAGTGCGCCCGCCGCTGTCGTCCCGCTACTCGCCGGACTTGCGCACGCGGCGGCGGGCGATCGCGAGAGCGCGCTCGAGTCCTTCGATCGGACCGCGACGCTCGAAACCAATGTGTTCACGGTCATGAGCGGATTTCTCGCGCACGCCCTGCGCGGCGATGCACAGGCGGCACACCGAATGCTGCGGCCGGATGTCGCCGCCGGAATCTGGAAGGACTTCCAGTACGCGGAGTACGTCGCACAGGGCTACGTCCTGCTCGGTGAGGTGGAGGAAGCGGCCCGCTGGCTCGAGCAGTCGGTACGGCTCGGCCTCGGCATCCACGATACCATCACCCTGCACAATGCCATATGGCGGCCCTGGCTCGCGCACCCGCGTTTCGTGCCCATCCTCGAGTCGCTCAGGCAGAACGCGGAACGGTACGCGCAACTGCCGGTGGCACCCCGGGCGCTGGCGATGCTGTCGTGAGCGGCGAGGCCAGACGTACCGGCGCTCGAGGTCAGACGCGCGCACGGCGCGGGCGGCTCGGTAGCGCGGCTGTGTGTGTGTTGTTGACTCGCGCGCCCACGGTCAATAACTTCCATATACGGAGATGTATATGGAACTGACTAAGAAGACGACGATCCTGTTCCCGCCCGAACTCCATCGGCGCCTTTCGAACCTGGCTGCGCGCCGGGGTCGGAGCCTGGGGGATCTGGTGCGTGAGGCGTGCGAGCTTCAGTATGGCGTGGTGGGGAGCAGCGCCCAGGTGAAGGCCGTCCGGGAGCTGGCACGGCTCGAGTTGCCGGTGGGGACTCCGGAGGAGATCAAGCGGGAGTTGGTGCCGGGGGCGGACGAGCTGCTGCCATGATCCTGGTTGACACCAATGTGATCATGTACGCGGCGGGAGCGCCCCACACCCACAAGGTGCCGAGCGTCACCCTGCTCGAGCAGGTGGCGACCGGGGCCATCGAAGCGGTGATTGATGCCGAAGTCCTGCAGGAGATCCTCCATCGCTATCGCGCTATCCACCGGTGGGAAGAGGGTAAAAAGGTGTATGACCTCGCCCGCCAGCTCTTTCCCCAGGTCGTTCCCGTGACCGGCGACATTCTCGATCGCGCCCGGCAGCTGCTGGACACCGACGCGCAGATCATGGCCCGCGACGCACTGCACGCGGCGGTCGTGATGCATGAGGGACTCGAGGCGGTGTGCAGCTACGACCGGGATTTCGACCGGATCAAGGGGCTGGTCCGCCGCGAGCCCGGCGCGTGAGACCTCGACCGAGGCGACGCGAAGATCGCATTGTGTTCGCCGTGCGCTGCGCGAGCGTCCTCGCACGCGAACGTGACCGCCGTCATGCACCTGGATGAAGAAAGGGACGCATGAAGCCTGCGACGCGGATGCAAATTTTCGCGACATGGCGGCTACCACTCGTCCGCGCCCGCACTCCAGATTTGGATCTCATCCTCCTTCCAGGCAGAGCGGAATGCCGGAAGGTTCCTCGCAAGAGGTAGCATGATCGACCAGAATAATGTACAGCAGCTGCGCGACGCGCTGGCTGACCGCTACCGCATCGAGGGCGAGATCGGTCACGGCGGCATGGCCACCGTCTACCTGGCCGAGGACCTCAAGCACAAGCGCCGCGTTGCCGTGAAGGTGCTCCATGCCGAGCATTCGGCGGCGGTCGGCAAGGAACGATTCCTCCGTGAGATCACCACCGCCGCGAACCTCACTCACCCGCACATCGTGCCGGTGTTCGATTCGGGCGAGGCGGACGGGCACCTGTACTTCGTCATGCCGCTCATCGAGGGCGAGTCGCTGCGGGCACGGCTCGAGCGGGAGGGGCCGCTGCCAGTCGAGGAGGCGATCCGTCTGATCCGGCAGGTGGCGGATGGGCTCGAATACGCCCATGGCGCCGGGATCCTGCACCGTGACCTGAAGCCCGAGAACATCATGCTGAGCCGGGGGCACGCCGTGCTGGCGGATTTCGGGATTGCGGGCAGCACGATGGGGACGACGGAGCAGGCCCGACTCACCCAGACCGGGACCTCCCTCGGGACGCCGGCGTACATGAGCCCCGAACAGGCCACCGGCGAGCGGGAGATCGGCCCACCGTCGGATGTGTACGGGCTCGCTTCCGTGCTGTACGAGCTGCTGACGGGCGAGCCACCCTTCACCGGCCCGACCTTCCAGGCGATCCTGGTCAAGCGCTTCACCCAGGACGCTCCGTTCTGCTCATCGCGGCGGGCCGACACACCGGCCGGGTGCGATGCCGCGGTGGCCAGGGCGCTCGCGCGCGAGCCTGGCGACCGGTTCGCGACTGTGCGGGCCTTCGCGGAGGCGCTCGCGACCGCGATGACGCCGGCGGTCGCCGACCTGACGTCGCCTGCAAACGAGCGCTCGATCGTGGTGCTGCCCTTTGCCAACCTGAGCCCCGACCCCGACAACGAGTACTTCAGCGACGGTCTCACCGAAGAGATCATTTCGGACCTCTCCGCCGTCCGGGCGCTGAACGTCATTTCCCGCACTTCGGCGATGCAGCTCAAGGGGACAACCAAGGACATCCGCACTCTCGGTCGCGAGCTCGGTGTTCGCTATGTGCTCGAGGGTGGCGTGCGCAAGGCGGGCAACAGGCTACGGATCACCGCGCAGCTCATTGACGCCCGGACAGACAATCATCTCTGGACCGAGAAGTTCAGCGGCACCATGGATGACATCTTCGAGGTACAGGAACGGGTGTCGCGCGAGATCGTGAACGCGCTGAATGTGACCCTGACTCCCGACGAGGATCGCCGGCTCGCCGATCGTCCCGTTCGCGATGCCCGGGCGTATGACCTCTACCTCCGTGCGCGCCAGACCATACGCCGCCACGGCCCGGAGATCGATCGCGGCCTCGCGATGGTGGAGGAGGCGATTGCCATCGAAGGGGAGACGCCCCCGTTGCGGGCACTCCGGGCGCTGGCATGGGTGTACATGGCGCGCAGCGGGTGGAAGCCGGAGTTGCAGCCACTCGACCTGGCCGACCGGGAAACGCAGGCCCTGCTCAAGATCGCGCCCGACGTCGCATATACGCAGGCGCTGGCGGGCTTCGTCGCCTACGAGCGCGGCGACCAGCGCGCGGCGGTGCGCGCGCTTCGCCTCGCCAATGAGCGCGAGCCGGGCGATCCGGACGTGTTGTTTTTCTTGGGGATCGCACTCGGGGCGGCCGACCAGGCCGAGGGGGAACTGGCCGTGGGGGAGGAGTGGCTGGCTACCGACCCGCTCGCCAGCATGGCGTGGCTGCTGACCGGAGTCGCGCAGTGGTTCGTGGGCCGAATCGCGGAAGCCCCTTCCTTCCTCGAGCGGGCGCTCGAGCTCGAACCGGAAAGCGTGATCACTCCCTGGGCCCTGGGCTACACCTATGCCATGCTCGGGCGGATAGACGAGGCGGAAGTCCGCGCCGAATGGCTGATGACCCATGCGCCCCGGATGCCCTGCGCCCCGCACCTCAAGTCGCTCGTGCTCTCCCTCCAGGGGCGGCAGGACGAGGCGCGCGCGATCCTGACGGGCGCCGATACCGCCGTCCTCGACGGACACCAGAGCTGGCACCTTGCCGAGTCCTTTGCCATGGCCGGGGCGCATGAACAGGCCCTCCGCCTGCTGGACCAGGCCATTGAGCGGGGCAACTATCTGCACGACTTCTTCCAGCGCCATGGTCCGTTCTTCGAGCCTCTGCGTGGCGACCCGGAGTTCGCCCGGATCGTGGCCCGCGCGGCGCAGCGGAAGGCGGAGTTCGCGGCGTGACGACATTCGCACGCCTCGCGGCCGCGCTGGCCGACCGCTACCGCATCGAGCGCGAGCTCGGCGCCGGTGGCATGGCCACCGTCTACCTCGCCGAGGACCTGAAGCACAGGCGCCGCGTCGCGGTGAAGGTGCTCAAGCCCGAACTCGCCGCCGTGCTCGGTGCCGAGCGGTTCGTGCAGGAGATCACGACCACGGCGGCGCTGCAGCATCCGCACATCCTGCCGCTGTTCGACAGCGGCGAGGCGGATGGGTTCCTCTACTATGTGATGCCGTTCATCGACGGCGAGACGCTGCGCAGCAAACTCGATCGTGAGACGCAGCTCGGTGTGGAGGAGGCGGTGCGGATCGCGTGCGACGTCGCCGACGCGTTGCACTACGCGCACTCGTGCGGCGTCATCCACCGCGACATCAAGCCCGAGAACATCCTCATGCAGGCCGGCCGGCCGATGGTGGCGGATTTCGGCATCGCGCTGGCGGTGAGCGCGGCCGCGGGCGGACGCATGACGGAGACGGGGCTGAGTCTCGGCACGCCGCACTACATGTCGCCCGAGCAGGCGACGGCCGAACGAGAGATCACCGCACGCTCCGACCAGTACTCGCTGGCGAGCGTGCTGTACGAGATGCTGACGGGCCAGCCGCCGCACACGGGCGTGTCCGCGCAGCAGATCATCATGAAGATCATCACGAAGCAGCCTGCGGACGTGACGTCGCTGCGGAAATCCGTGCCGGCGAACGTGGCGGCGGCGATCGGCATGGCCCTGGAGAAACTGCCCGCCGATCGGTTCGAGAGCGCCGCCGAGTTCGCGCGCGCGCTCGCCGACGCAGCCTTCCGCACACGGGATGTCGGGGATGCGGATTCCGGAGGACGGCATGCGCGGCTCGGGTGGAAGAAGGCGGCAGCAGCGCTGGCTCTCATGACAGTGGGACTCGGCGCGCTGGCCGGCTGGGCGCTGTGGCGCACCGATCAGAACCCCAGGGACGTGGGGCTGCCACCCAACGCGCCGATCCAGATGACTGGCCAGTTCCGCACCTATGCCGTGGCGCGTGACGGCTCCTTCATCGTGTACCTGGCCCGCGTCGGTGAAACCACGCAGCTGTGGTATCGCAGCCTGCGCGGGACCAATGCGCATCCGATCCCCGGGACCGAAAACGCCGGCGGTACACCTCGACTTTCGCCGGACGGTACGCGCGTAGTCTTCCAGGTGGGCGGTGAGATGAAGCTCGCCTCGCTCGCTGGTGGCGCCACGACGACCGTCGCACGGACACAGGATCCGCACGGCGGCGAGTGGCTCCCGGATGGACGCCTGTTCTTTGCCGACAACGATGGCCGTCTCCTCCGATGGATCGACCCCGGCGCTGCGTCGGCGCGGGAGCTCTCGATCACCTATTGCGTCAACCCTCAGCTGATCGGAAACGACCGGATCCTGTGCGGAGGTGGCGCCGACAACTTCGCCTTCGTCATTTCGCTGGACCAGCCGGAAGTGAAGATACCGGTCCGCCAGTCGAGCGGATCACCCGTGCTCGTGGGCTCGCACTTCCGGATCATCGATGGGCGCTACCTCGTCTACATGTCCGTCGATGGCACGCTGATGGGTACCCGGATCGTGAACATGGATTCCCTGCTGGTGGGGCGTTCCGTGCCGCTGGTGTCGATGGTGCGCCGCAGCGGCTACTCGGGCGTCGGACAGTTCGACATCGCGGACAACGGAACGCTTACCTACATCCCCGGCATCAACGTCGACATTGGCCGACTGGTCCGGGTGACTCGCGACGGCCGAACGCTTGCGCTGCCCATCGAATCGGCCGCGTTTCTCCGTTTCTCGATGAGTCCCGACGGGCGCACGCTTGCCGCCGTCTCTCAGGGTCTGCAGCACCAGGAGCTCAAGGCCTTCGACCTGGAGAGCGGTACGGAGGAAACGCTCGACAGCGCGTTCTTCATCGGGGCGCCGGCGTGGAGTCCGGATGGAAGCGCACTGGCCTACAGGAGAAGCGAGGATCCAGGAGAGGAGGTGCTGCTCATGCGGCGCCTCGATTCCCCCGATCGGCCAGTTACGCTGCTGACACACCGCCCACCGCTCAACGTCCAGGTCTCCTCCTGGATGGCCCCGGACTTTCTGCTGGTGGGGACTCTGTTGTCGCACGGACGCCCGATGATCGTCGATCCGACGAGAGTGCCCGCGAAGATCGACTCGATCAACGTCAAGGCATATTTCGTTTCCATTTCGCCGGACCGACGCTGGATCGCCTTCCAGTCGCCAGGCGTGACTGGCGTGCACCTGCAGCCGTGGCCTGCGCTCGATCGGCGCTATCTGGTCGACGCTGAAGGGACGGAACCACGCTGGGCGTCCAACTCGGAGCTCATGTATCTCTCCCAATACCGCGCGGCAGGTGTGAGCGCAGCGTCAGTGTACCGCACACGCATCGATCCTGCCGCAAGCTCGCCGGTAGGGGCGAAGGAGCTGATTGCCCGCGATCCACGCTTCGCGGATACACCGGGGTGGTCGCTCGCAACGTCGCCCCTCGGGGAGTTGGTCTATCTCCAGTCACCGTCGGAGAACCTCGGGTTCTACCTGCGGGTCATCCCGACCTGGGTGAGTCAGATGAAGCGCGCCGTGGACGCGGCCAACCGATGAAGGCCGTCGTCGAACGCCTCGCTGCGGCACTGGCCGACCGCTACCGCATCGAGCGCGAGCTCGGCCAGGGTGGCATGGCCACGGTGTATCTTGCCGAGGACCTGAAGCATCGGCGTCGCGTCGCGGTGAAGGTGCTCAAGCCCGAGCTGGCCGCCGTGCTCGGTGCCGAACGCTTCGTGCAGGAGATCACGACGACGGCGGCGCTGCAGCATCCGCACATCCTGCCGCTGTTCGACAGCGGCGAGGCGGATGGGTTCCTCTACTATGTGATGCCGTTCATTGACGGCGAGACGCTGCGCAGCAAGCTCGACCGCGAGACGCAGCTCGGTGTGGATGAATCGGTCCGCATCGCCACCGATGTGGCGAGCGCGCTGCACTACGCGCACACGCACGGCGTGATTCATCGCGACATCAAGCCGGAAAACATCCTGCTGCACGATGGCCGCCCGATGGTGGCGGACTTCGGCATCGCGCTGGCGGTGAGCGCGGCGGCGGGCGGGCGCATGACGGAGACTGGGCTGAGTCTCGGCACGCCGCACTACATGAGTCCTGAGCAGGCCACGGCAGAGAAGGAGATCGGCGCGCGCAGCGATGTCTACTCGCTGGCCAGTGTGCTGTACGAGATGCTGACGGGCGAACCGCCGCACATGGGCAAGTCGGCGCAGCAGATCATCATGAAGATCATCACCGAACCGGCGAAGCCGGTGACCGACCTGCGCAAGTCCGCGCCTCCGCACGTGGCGGAAGCGGTGGCGCAGGCGCTGGAGAAACTGCCGGCCGATCGGTTCGCGAGCGCCGCGGAGTTTGCGGCGGCGCTGGGCGGGGAGGGCGCGACCGTGACCCGGCGGCCCACGGCCCGCCGAGCCGCCGCGGGCCCAACGGGCTTACGGTCTTCGGGCCTGCTGGCCATGCTCGCCGCAGCCCTCCTCCTTGCGACCGGGCTCGCTGCCTGGGGCTGGTTGCGCCCGTCACCAGGGCAGGCCGTCATCCGGCAGCGCGTGATGCTCTGGTCCTACCACCTGCCCTACGCCCTCGACCCCGGCGCACGGCTGGTGACGAGCCAGGTGGCCATCGCGCCGGATGGATCGAGCATCGTCTACGCCGACTCCTCGGCCGGCACCCTGATGCTCTGGCGCAAGCTGCGCGATGTCGCGTCGGCAGTGCCGATGCCCGGCACCGAGGGTGGAGTTTCGCCCTTCTTCTCGCCCGATGGCCGGTGGGTCGGCTTTCACACCCTGGATCGCAAGCTGCGCAAGATCCCGGTCGGGGGTGGGGGCGCGGTCACCCTGGCAGAGAACGGAGGATTCGAGTTCAAGGCCGCCGCCTGGCTCGACGACAATACCATCGTCTACAGCGCGGGGCGCGGGCAGGTGGCCAGGGTGTCGGCCGACGGGGGGGAGCCGGTGATCCTTGCGATGCACGGTGCGGTCGACGGTGTGACTCTGCTGTCCCTCGCGGCGCTGCCCGGCAGTCGCGGGTTTCTGACGGCGCACTGCGACGGCAACTGTTCCGTGGGCTCCGCGATCTGGGCGTACGAGTTCGCGTCGGACAGCGCCCGACTCCTCGTCGCGAACGCTTCGGGGGTCTGGTACGCGCCCACCGGGCACCTTCTGTTCACTGATCGGGAGCGCGGGCTGTTCGCGGCGCCGTTCGACCTCGGCCGACTGGAGCTCACGGGGGGCGCGGTCTCGGTGATCGAGGGGGTCGAGCCGACTCGCTTCGCTCTGTCCGCGTCAGGTACGGCGGTGTACGTCGTGGATCGGACGGCCGAGGCGGCTTCCGACCTGGTCTGGGTCACCCGCGATGGCCGGGTCGAGCCGGTGGACTCCACCTGGCGTGGCAGGTTCGAGTACCCCGCAATCTCGCCCGATGGCCGGTCGGTGGCCGTCAGTGTGCGCGGCCGGACCACGGACCTCTGGATCCGGAGGGAGGACGGGACCCGCCAGGAAATCAGCGCGAAAGGGGATGCGAACTGGCGTCCATCCTGGGCCCCGGACGGGGAGTCGCTGGCCTTCATTTCCACCTCCAGGCAGCCCGGTGCGGTCGCCGCGCAGGCGTTCGTTGCGCGTGCCGATGGCGTGGGCGCGGCCCGGCAGCTGCTCACCCATGGCTTCCCTGTCTGGGAGGTGGATCTCTCGCGAGACGGGCAGTGGGCGGTGTTCCGGGCCGACGAGGAGGGTGGAACCATCAGGGCGTACGCGCGCCGCCTGGACGGTGACACGACCGTGCTGCCGCTGCCCACGGACCGGCTGGCGGGGGCCATTCAGCTCTCCCTTTCCCCGGACGGTCGGTGGCTGGCGTTCGCTGCTGCCGAAACCGCCGGGCCGGTCGAGGTCTACATCGCCTCGTTTCCCGACATGGGCTCGAGGCGCCAGGTTTCGCGCGGCGGCGGGAACTCTCCGCGCTGGTCCCGGAGCGGCCGCGAGCTGTTCTTCGAGAACGGAGGGATGCTGGTGAGCGTCGCGGTGCCACCGGGCGCCGCCCTCGCCCCCGGGACACCGAGAGCGCTCTTCTCGCTGA
>JBBQZF010000032.1:0-19591 GCA_038208015.1 Gemmatimonadales bacterium | reverse complement strand
TCCCGTACTGGCCGTCGCAGAACATGTATGTGTACAAGGAAGTGTGGGTCCATCCGCCGGCGCGATGGCTCTGGCTGATGGAGGACCTGATGGATCCCGCGGTTGCAGACGTGGAACCGCCACGCGCACTCAGTTATTCGGTTTCTGCGAGAACGCGCACTGATGGCACCGTCACTATCAGGCTCGAGGCGCAAGGGACTGGAAGGCATCAGTTCGTTCTTCGATCGGACAATCTCGATGTAGCCGAGGGCGCGAAGAATTTGACGTTGCACTCCGGACGCCCTGGTTTCGTAACATGGACCGGCAGAGTGAGATCTGCCGCGGGTCCGTGGGTTGGAGTGGTAGTGGCTGATGGTGATGTAACCGGCCGGCGGGAAGTCATCGGGTCGGTTCCCAGGTTTTCTGGCGTCGAGTACTGAGGAAAGACAAACCTTCTACCGCGGAGAACGCGGAGACGAAACAAAAAAGGGTGCTGCCTGACACCTGCTACCCGCTCATGCCGCCTGCCGCCTGCTGCCTGCTGCAAATCAAACATGATCTCTTTCGAGACCTTCGTTAAAAGGGGGCGTGTGGCCCGCTCCGCGTTCTTCGCGTTCTCCGCGGTGGAAGGTTTCACGCCTTGGTTCACTTGCCTGAAGCATCCCGTCCGTCATGATTTCCTGACTTCCGTGCCCCCGGATCAACCCAGAAGGAGGCAGCGATGCACGATCCGTCTGACATCGATGCGAAAGGGAGGGGGTTTTTAGCCCGGCCCCTCGACGAGCCGCTTGAAGCGGGGATTGTCGCGTAGCGGCTCGAACACGGGTTGAAGACGCAAATGGTTCTTCGACAGAGGCGACGGAATTCGAAGAAGTTCCTCGATCTGGGCCAGCGCGGCGTCGTGATCGCCGCTCACGATCAGCGTGTTCAGTCGCGCAAGAAGGATGTCGGGGCCTCCGTACGCGTCCCGTGAAACCGGACGAAGCGTGACCGCCCTGTCGGCTGCCGCCCGTGCTTCCCTTCGGTTGCCCCGCACGGCTTCGGCAAAGGCGAGAATCGCAAAGTAGTCAGCATCCTGAAAGCCACCCGATGCTCCGCGCGGCTCGGCAAAAACCGAATCGGCGTAGGCTCTGGCCTGGCCGATCGATTTGTCCCCGAGATAAAATGCCATCTTGTTCGCGAAGAATAGCTGCCTGTCACCGATTTCCGGGGACCATTTAACGTCCATCATTGCTTTTCTCATGACCGGATCCCGGGCTGCGATCCAGTTGACACCCAGTACATTAGCCGCCGCGATTCCTGGATGCCTCTCGGCGTCGAATCGCTGCCGCGTGAATCCTGTGGCCTTCTCCAGGTCGCCGTCCCGCCGGATGGCAATCGCCGCCTTCGTGCTCAGGGCCAGGTCGCTTCCCGGTGTGACTATCAACGCGCGATCGGCCAGCCGCTCAGCTTGGTCGTATTCTCTGAGCCAGAGGTGAGTGCTGGCAAAATCGGCTATGTAGACCCCTATCCGGGGCTCGAGCTCGATCGCGCGGGCCATGTTCGCAATCGACTCCCGCCATTTCCCCTGCCGCCGCTGAATTGCCGCGTGGTAGAAGAGAGTCTCGAAATCGTTCGGCCGCAGCTTCTCAGCGATGGCCAGCTCTTTCAACGCTTCGTCGTAATCGAGCCTTCCGTGGTAATGATAGACTCCAAGCGCAAAATGTCCGGCGGCGAGTGATGGCTGTAGCTCGAGAGCGCGATCCGCCGCTGCCTTTGCCATTCTCATTCTTTCGGCGGAGCGATCACCCCCAAACCAGAACAGCTCGGTGTGACCGATCGACAGTTGAGCGTACGCGAGTGCGAATCCGGGGTCGAGAGCCACTGCCTTCTCGAGAGCCTCGATCGCTGTTATCAAATCCTGGAACTTGATACTGTTCCGTATGAGCTCTGCACCACGCAGGTAGAATCCGTAGGCCTCGACGTTCTCCGTCGGTTTCGCGGCAAGTGCATCCCGCTCTGGAGCGAGCAGGGCGATGTTGAGCGCGCTCGCCACTTCGTTCGCCACTTTCGACTGCACCTCAAAGATTCCCGACATCACGGTCTGGTATGGCTGCGACCACACCTGTGTAGCATCGGCTGTCCTGACGAGAGCCGGGCTCACGCGCACGATTTCCCGGCCGTCACTTCCCCGGTCCCAGCGCACGGTTCCAGTCAGCAGATAGTTCACGCCGAGTTCGCTGGCGATCTGCTGGGGTGTCTTGGTGGTTCCCGCGTATTCCTTCGATGTCTGGCGTCCTATCACTTTCAGGCCGCTGAGCGATGATAGCCTGCTGGTGATCTCTTCCGTTATTCCGTCGGTGAACTCCTTGCCCTCCGGGTTCCCGAAGTTCTCGAACGGAATCACTGCAATCACCGGCGCCTCTGCATCTGCGGTCTTGCTCGAGGCAGAATCGCCGATAACCATCCCGGCAATCACGATGAGCACCACCGCTGCGATTCCGGCGGCAATCCACTTCAACCGCGCGAGGTCCGGACCCCTGCGTGCTGCGGGGACCTGCGCTGTCGGCGTGAGTCCACCGCTCGGAGTGTGAAGTGCATCGAGCTGATGCATCACTTCTGCAGCCGTCTGGGGACGATCGGCTGGACGTTTCTCGAGGCATGCCATGACCAGCGATGCGAGGGCGGGGGGTACTGACGACCGGCGATTCGTTATCGAGTCGGGTTTCTCCGTGACATGCGCCGCGAGTGTCGCCTGCGGCGATCTCCCCTGGAACGGAGTCGAACCGGTCAGCATCTCGTACGCCATCACTCCGAGCGCGTAGATGTCTGCGCGGTGGTCAGTGTTCGGATCTGCTGTCGCCTGCTCCGGCGCCATATAAGCGGGAGTACCCAGCGCAACACCCATTGACGTGAGGCTCAACCCTGCGGCACCGCTCGATGCGCTCAGCGCTTTCGCGACTCCGAAATCAGTGACGACCGCGGATCCGCCCGAGACGAGAACATTCTCCGGCTTGATGTCTCGATGGACGATGTTGTTCTCGTGCGCGTAGGCGAGCGCCGAGGCAACTTCTCTCAGGAACCTTATCGTTTCGGAAACCGGGAGCTCTCCTCCCTTCGCGAGCCGGGCGCGCAGTGTTTCTCCGCGCACGAACGGCATGGTGAAGTAAGGCAGTCCGTCAGTCTCTCCCGCAGCAAGAAGCGGAACGATGTGCGGATGCTGGAGTTGCGCGGCGAGCTGGATTTCCCGGCGAAACCGGTCGAGGTTCACCGCCGCCGCCATCTCCGGTGGCAGCACCTTCACCACGACTTTCCGGCCCAGTGATGATTCGTGCGCGACGAAGACCCGGGACATGCCTCCGCCACCGAGCTCCTGCTCGAGAACGTAGCTGTCTCCCAGGGTCGCCTGAAGTTGATCTCGCAGCTCAGCCAATCAGTAAGCCCGGTGCGGGTAGGCTGCTAATGTAGTGCTCGGAGGGCACCTGACCCCTGCAGGAGTGTATAAACGTTTGAGTACGGTTCTTGATAAGGTAGTCTCCGTCCCCAACAGGCAACTATCGATGAGATCACATATCCGGAGAATCGCCCTTGTGCCCCTGGCCATGCTTGGCTTGGCGACCCTGGCCTGCCAAAGCGATGTGAAGCCCGTCGGGGACGTTCTCGCTCACGACAGCACTCTTGCTCTCGAAGTCTATGGGGCCAGGCCTGATACGATTGTCGACGTTGTGGATGCCGACATTCCTCTGATCGTAGCACCGGTTGCAGCCACAGCTCCATTACCCGTCGAGGCCAGTCCCGCGACAATTCCCGCGCGAGTTGAGCCCGCGCCCGTCCGAACAGCCCAGGCACGCCGCACGGTTGAATCGTCCCCCGCGAAAAAGAGCGAGCCGCGCCGCAACGCAACGAATGCGTCGAATACAAGTCGCACGGTCGCGACAACCCGCCGCGTCGCCGCTTCTGCGTCGGCCGAAATTGTGCCGAGCCGTGCGTGGCTCGTGCTTCCCGCTGGGACGAAGCTGGAATTCGAGGCCGACAGGCAAGTCTGCTCGAACACTGGTGACGGATTGGTGGCGACGCTATCTGAGCCGGTCGTTCGCGCTGGCGGAACGATTGTGCCGGCTGGCGCATCGGCGCGAGGCGAGGTCATCCCCGTGAGCGACGGTTCTGATTCCGGGCTCGCCACGAAAATTCAGTGGCTGACGTTCGGCGGCCGGGCATACGCAGTGAAAACTCGCGTCACGGATGCTGACACGAAGAGGGCCCGCGCGAGGTCGACCGATGGCAGCCGTGCCCGCTGCATTCCTGACGGCGGTCGAATTGCGGCCGAGCTGACTCAGCCGCTCAGGGTTCTGCTCACGAGCTGAGACTGAGGACTAACATCCATAGGGGACGCGGATCGGGCCGATGAAGCAGATTAAGCGGATCAACCAGCGTCCCCTACGAACGATCCCGCCCGTCCAGGGCCTCATCAGCCTGTCGCTTTATCCGCGAGATCCGCACATTCCGCCAAATCCGCGTCCCCGCGGGTTTTCATACTCTAGAGACGACCCCTCCCGCCAGGAATCAGCGAGCTGGAGTAATCGACTCGAGCCGCGCAAGAATCTCGTCCCGCAACTCGCGCGGCTCGAGCACCTCCGCATCCGGCCCGTACTGAAGAACGTGGCGCACTCCCCACTCAGCATCCGCCAGAGGATGCTCGATAGTCAGTGATCCGTCGGAATCGGGAGTGACGCCCTCCCGCTCAGCTATCCACCGCGCGATCCTCGGCGAATAACGCACTGTGATTCCCGCCGACGGAAGTTCCGCCTTCAGTCCCTTGCCTTCCCGAAGCGTGGCACTGACTGAGAAATCGGAAGGGATCTCGTACCGGTCAGGAAGCGCGGCTGCCTCCTCGACACGGTCCATCCGGAAAACCCGCAGGCCCTCGCTCGACTCGCAGTAGGCAACGGCGTACCACATCCCGCTCGCCGGCACTATCGCGTACAATCGCACGACACGGGTGGTTGCCTCGTCCGCGCCGCCGCGGCGGTAAGCGATCCTCGCTTTGCGGTGGTCCCGTAAAGCCCTCCTCAGCTCGGCGAGCCAGTCCAGGCCTTCAGTCGGCGCAATCTCAGCATGCCGCGCCGGGGCTTCATCGAATCCTTCGGGAATCCTCGCGATCACGTCTCGCAGGCGTTCCCGCGTTCGCTCTATCGCCGCTGTTTCATCCGGCGGACGCTCCGCGCGAAGCACGGCAAGGCCAAGCTCGAGTGCGCATAACTCCTGAACCGTGAGACCCATCGGCCGGAGGAAGTGATCTGACGTCACCTCGATTGTGCCGGGTCCGATATAAACCTGCATTCCCTCCACGAACCCGCCCGGCGCCCCGTGCCTGTCCGCAAGCGTCTTGAGGTCGGCGAGCAGGACCTCGCGCGGGACCGCCGCGCGGGCGGCGACGTCGTCGATATCATGCTCGTGTCCGTCAGCGATCTCCGGGATCACGCGAAGGATCCGGCGCAGTTGTTTCGCGGCTGTCTCGCTCATGCCGACTCTCCGTAAACGGCGCGAGTCGCATCGACCTGATTCCTGAATTCAGTGACGAGTGAAGCAGGGGAAACCGGAACAGCCTCCCCTCCGAATGAAAGAAGCCACCGCGCGAATGAGTCGGTCCTGCGGAAAACGAACTTCCGCCTGTCAGGCGATCCCTCGACCGCGATGCCCAGCCGCGCAGCCGCCTTTGCCGCTCCGCTGCCGCCGGGGAAATCGACGAGCGCCTCATTCGATTCACCTTCCCCAAGTTCCCATGGGCGCCGGGAGTGTGCGTGTTCCCGGAGCCTGAAGGTGGCAGGGATCTCGTAGTCCGGGGTCTGCGACCGCGTTGCGTTCACTGCAACGTTCGATATTCGCGTCACTCGGTAGTTCCGAAGTTCGCCTTTGTCGGTGTCGAGTCCCGCCACATACCAGTGGGAGCTGAGAAAGAAGAGGCCGTACGGATTCACGTTGCGCCTGGCCCTTTCGTCGGTCGACATCGAGTGATAATCGAAGCTCGCGCGCTTCTTCCTCCGGAGAGCATCGTCCAGCGATTCGAAGACGTCCTCCGCCGCGGTCCTCGGCGCAACCGGCAGATCATCGCGGGCAGGAGGCATCGGCAGGTCGAACGAAAGTTTTCGTATCGCTGATTCAGCTTCCTCCGCGAGCACCGGATCTCCCAGCGTGCGGGCACGTTGTGCGGCTTCCGAAACAATGACGAGCTCATCAGGCTCGAATACGAGTGAGGCAAGGGCGCGATACCCGTACTTGTCAGGCTTTCGTGGTTTCGTGGCCGCCTGCCCTCCGCGTGATGCCAGCGAGAGGTACGGCAGATAGAAGCTCTTCTTGTCTAGCCTGTAGCCCGATGCATCGCCGTCGTCATCCTGGAACTCGACAGTATCGACGGAGATGCCGAAAGCCCTCAACTCGTCCTTGTCGCGCTCGAACATCCGCATGACGGCATCGTGTTTTCTCGAACTGTCCGCATAGGCGGGAACATCGCGCGCGATATCCTCGAACGTTGCCGGATAGTGCCGGCGCAGGAGCGCGGCGATGAGATCAGTCCAGCGTTGGAGCTTTGGTTCGCGCGGCATTTAGTATCCTTATCATACTATTGTTCAAGTCGTCGGAGTAAACATCGCATGGGATACTGACGATTGGCGAGAATCCCGCCCCGGTCACAAACCTTGTCCGCCGTCTGCTCGAGTGGAGATGCCCTTGGCGGCACGCTGTCTGCACTCTTGTAGCTAAGGATTCATCACGGAGAAAGCATGACCAACGAAATCAACAGAAGCACCGGCCCCGAAAGTGACTCAACCCGGGAAATGGGCGGGAACACTGGACGGCAGCTTACAGGTGACTGGAATCGCGACCGCGACTGGTGGCGCGAGAGTTATGACGCCAAGCCGTACGCGAGTGCAGACCGGCGCTTCGAGGATCACGAGCCCGGATATCGCTTCGGATACGAGTCGTCAAGCCGTTACCCCGGAAAGAGCTTCGACGATGTCGAACCCAACCTCCGCTCCGACTGGGACGGGTATGAGGGACGCGGCCAGTCGACATGGGAAAGCATGAAGGATTCGGTGCGCGACGCGTGGGACAACCTCACCGGCAAGCGCTGATCACCGCTTGAACAGCCTTCAGGAGACCGGAGAAACCCTCCGGTCTTCTGTTATCCGGGATACCGCGCGGGCGGTCCTGGATATGCAGGTAATACGCGGCATGAGCAGGACACCCCATGGATTCGCCCTGAGCGTCGTTTTCCTCATGGCCTCCTCGGCGGGCTGCACTGGCGAGACAACCGCAGCCAACGCTTCAGACGCCCTCGCGCTCGACACCATGTTGATGCGCCAGGTCCAGCTCGCGAATCAGGAAGCAGATCTCGAGATCGCCGAGCCGGAGTATCTGCCGCCCGTTATCGATTCTGCCGCCGTTGCGCAGGCGCCGGATCCGGCGCCCGCGGCCCGCACGCAGCCCACTCCATCGCCACGAACGGCCGGACCTCCGCAGAGAGTTTCTGTTCCGCCGATATCCCCCGGATCTTCTCTCCGCGAATCACGCACGTCACCAGTCCCTCCACAGCCGGATCCGACGCGGAATGCAGAGCGCACTACAAACGCGCGAGTGGCGCGAATCGCGACAGTTCCGGCCGGGACCCAGCTCGTGCTCGAGGCCGGCCGCAGGGTGTGCGTGAACACGAGCCGGGTCGGCGACACGTTCAACGCCCGTATAGTGCGAAGTATCCCGGGACCTCTTGGGACAGTCATTCCGCAGGGAGCTCGCGTAACAACTGAAGTCACGGCGCTCACCGGATCGATGGGCGAGGAGCGGCTGATGATCAACCTTCGGTCCGCGACGGTCGGAGGCAGGACATATCAGCTCTCGTCGCGGGTGACTGACTTCGACCTCGACCGGCGACCGGGCGCGTACCGTTGCATACCGGCAAGCGGCAGCATCACCGCCGAGCTTCTCCGGCCGCTTCGCGTGACGATGTAGGTGACTGCGGGAAGCCATCGGCGACAGATTTGAGTCTTCATTAATCCGCCAACTCCCCTTTTCCGACAGAAAACCTGACCGGTCTTCACGATCTCCTGGACCGCTTCACCGCAAATGCGAACCTGACCAGCGTGCTGCGTGGCGCTGGCGCGACCTTGCTTATTCGCGTCATCGCCAGCGGCCTCGCATACGTGTCGCTGATAGCGCTGGCGCGATGGATGGGCGCATCCGAATACGGAGCGTTTACATATGCGCTCTCGTGGGCATCACTGCTCGCGCTGCCGGCAGCACTTGGCCTCCCCGTCGCGGCGGTAAGGTTCCTCCCGGAATACTCGGCGGCAGGTGAGTGGTCGAGAGTGCGCGGGCTCATCGGCCGGAGCATCACGCTGATTGTCCTCACGAGTGTCGCGATCGCGGTTATCGCGATCATGATCGTGATCCTCGCAGGACATCGCATACCCGCGGCGTACCGACAGCCGCTCCTGATCGCCCTCGCAGGGTTGCCCGTCATCACGCTTATCGCGCTAGGAGCGCAGATCGGGAGGGCTTTCGGGTGGGTGGTCGCGGCTTACTCGCCGGTGCAGATCTGGTATCCGCTCGCGCTGCTCGCCATCGCGGGCTCCTTCGTGCTCGGAGGCACCACCGTCACTGCGCACTCCCTGATGATTGTGTCGGTCGGCGTGATGGCAACGTGCGTCGTCGCGCAGGCGATTCTTTATGCAAAACGCCTCAGGTCGCGGCTCAGGAACGTTCCGCCTCGACATGAGCAGCGGGCCTGGCTGCGCGTGGCGACGCCACTTCTTTTCATCGACGGCTTCAACGCCCTCATCAACTACTCCGACATACTCATGGTCGGAATTTTCCTCGGCCCGTCCTCGGTTGCCTACTACTTCGCCGCGACGCGGATTGCGGCGCTCGTCACCTTCTTCTCCGCCTCCATCTCCTCACTATCCGGGCCGAAGGTGGCGGAGCTCCACTCGCAGGGTCGGCAGAGCGAAGTCGGAGAACTTTTCAGGGGAATCGCTCCCTGGAACGCGCTCCCGGCGACGGCCATCGCGATCATCCTCATTGCAGGCGGCCCGCTGATCCTGCCGCTCTTCGGAGAAGGGTTCGATGTCGGATGGCCGGCGCTGATCCTCCTGGCAGCGGGCAACCTTCTACTGAGCCTGAACGGCCCGGCGGCGGTACTGCTCAACATGACTGGACACCAGGACATCACCGCGAAGGTCTATTCGGTTGCGGCTGTAGCGAACATCGCCCTCAACGCCTTGCTCATCCCGCGATTCGGCCTGACCGGAGCAGCACTCGCCACTGTTTTCTCCACCGGCGCGATGAGCTCGATGCTCGTCCTCTTCTCTCATCGCATGCTCGGCATCCACACTGCCTATTACTTCAACTGGCGGCGAAGCTCCTGACCCAGCGCGCGGTACTGTCTGAACCGCTCGGGTGTGAACGTGAATACGTCGCGAAGGAACCTGCGCGTGCTCGCTGATGCGCCTGGTTGATTTCCACCGGTGAATTTGTTCGCGCGGTAACGGCGGTCAGTGAGACTGTGGATCCGGCTCACAATGAAACGGCCGGCAAGGGATGGGGTTACAGAGGCCATTCCGACGGCAGCGTCACTGATGTCTCCGCGGCGCAACTGAAGCGAAAAAAGAGACGCCAGCCTGATGGCGCTCGCCTGCTCGCGGGCGCTCGAGGCGGCGGTAATCCGGTCCGCGATGCCGGATGCACGCCCATCCGGGGCATGGTGCGCGAGAATCCGCAGGCACGCGAGGATCGACGTGGATAAGCCGGCGGCACGCGCTCGTTCAATGAGAACATTCCTCGACCAGCGGTCCTCGACGCCGATCCATGTGTCTATGTCCACCAGATCCTTCACCGCTGTTCGCGGCGAGAGCCGGTCACGCACGAGGTGACTGGCAGAAAGCAGGATCGAGTCTTCCGCGGAAACCACGCGTACCTCGCCGCGGGCGAGGGTCGCCGGGACTGACCGGTCGAGGATGTCGCCTATCGAGAACCCGGCTCCCCGGACTCCGAGACTCCAGTGGATGTCGAGCCGCACGCCGTCGTCGTTTACGAAATCGAGAAAGTCGTGCGCGGGATAAACGCGCTCCTCGAGAAGGGAGAGCCATTCTTCGATGCCCATCGAGATCGCAGGACGAAAACCGGCCTCGCGCAACGCAGCGCCGGCTATCCGGAAGTCGTTCCGCTCGACGAGTATGTCCGCGTCACTGATCATCCTGGCGCCAGGACTTCGATATACGGACGCAATCATCCCGACACCCTTGAACGTGGCAGCGCGGACCCCGGCAGCGTCGAGCGCGTCCATCGCCACAGCAGCGCCGCGGCAGACCAGTGCCGACTCCGCGGCAGCTGCCGCTCCCTTCGATGCGAGCGATGCGGCTGCTTCACCCCCGACCTCCACTCCCATCTGCGCGAGACGCGCGCGCAAGCGGGGAATACTTCTCCAGAGCATGGCGCGCTGCATCGAATGTCTCCACAGCCCGCGCTCGCTTGTCTCGTCGGCAGCCATCAGCGCCGCCCGCTGGTTTCCGAGAAGCACTGAAGCCAGCAGCTCGGCAGGAGATCTCTCAGTCATGACGGGTAGACGTAAAGCTCGCTGACCCTGCCAGCCAGGACAGACGCAGGCGCCTCGAGAAGTTCGCCGTCGAGAGTGACCCACGCGTGCCCGCGGAGTCGGTCGCTGGCGGCCATGCCGGGCTCGACACCAAAGTGAATCTGCATTCTCTGCCCACCGTCATCGAGAAAGCGGTAAAGTGTCATCGCCCTTACATAGCAGGTGTTCCGATGGCGCAGCAGCGGTGACGCAAGCAATGCCTGCCTCAGCCGCGCCACCCGCTCGATCCCGCTGGTTGCAGATCCGGACCGCTCCCTCTCGCGACGTATCCGGCCAAGCACTGCATCGAGCGGAAGCCGGTCGAGCCGGCGGGGCATCGTCAGAAGAAAAGCTCCGATGCGAAGAGCGAGCGCGATGTCGCCGGGCTCGCGCAGGGTGCGCGCGAATCCTGCCAGGATGCCGTCGCTGGCCCAGTGACGCCCGGAGCCGCCTCCCGTCACGCTGGTGTCCACTCGCCCGTCCATCGTGATCGCTCCGAGGAGCTGAAGTAGGTTCGGCTGAAACCGACCCGCTGGGCGAGACGCTTCACGAGCATTCCGCGCCGCGCGAGTACAACGTCGTCGCTTCCCGGAATGCATGCGAGAGCCGCAGGCGGAACCAGCGACATCCATTCCCGCAGCTCACGAAACGGCGACCAGGGAATCTCGCCCGACTTCTTGAAATAGAACTGCGCGAGTCCCCGCCCGTAATTGACCTGCTGCTTCCAGTATCCGCTCCATGTATCTCTGTTCCGGTGGAATACGACCGCTTCCCTGGCGAAGACCATTTCACCTTCCATTGCCTTGCTCAGCCGCCCGTGAAGGTCACACGCATCATATGCCGCGAAACGCTCGTCGAACCCTCCCACCAGGGCAAGCGCGGATCTCCTGTACATCACGTTCCCGGAAGGCGCGAACGGATAGCGGGGATGCGAAAGATGGCGCTCGGCATCGAGGCCACCGGATATGTCGACGTACCGCGATGCCGGCGAAGCCGCCGGCTGCCCGATTATCGGGCCCGCCGCGCCAAGGGCAGGTTTCTCCCGCGCTGTCACAGCGGTGAGAAGAGCGCGCAGCCATCCTCGCGACGGCATGCAGTCGGCATCGGTGAAAGCCACCCACTCGCCGCGCGCCGCCCTGATTCCCGCATTCCTCGCAGCGGGGGCACCACGGTTTTCCTGCCGCACGAGCGTCACTCCGGATCGCGACGCTAGATCACCGCTCCGGTCCGTAGACCCGTCGTCGACGGCAATCACTTCATACGACCCGCGGGGCAAGTTCTGTGTCAGCAGCGCGTCGAAGCACGCCGCAAGAGTAGACTCGCCGTTGTAGAACGGGACAACGACGCTGACGCTGATCATCTGCCTTCCGCGCCCCACATCGGCCTGCGCCCACCGTGACGATAGAAGCTGAAGAACCCGCCCCAGAACCACCATGTCCACATGCGGTGGTAGCGGGCATGCTCGACCTGGCCCTCGTCCGCCATTCCGAGAACCCTGCCAACCTGAAGCCACATCGGCGCGAGTGAGCGACCCGCGAGTGTTGGCACGAGCGCGAGGTACTGCCGGATTTTCCATGTTACGACAGATGGATAGCGACGGTAGGTGTCCGCGGCACCCTCGCCGTAGGTCCATGCCTGTTTCCTGAGAGCGGCATCGGTCGAGCGATTGCGATGAAACAGCACGGCACCCTCCGCATAACTGATCGGCTCCGGAAACCGCGCCAGCAGCCGCGTCGAGAAGTCGACATCCTCGGCAGCAAACATCTCCTCGTTCCACCCTCCGATTTCCAGCGCCGAGTCCCGGCGTACCACCATGTTCATGGAGACCGCGAATGGCAATACGGGCCGCGCAATATTGAATTCAGCCTCGTACATCTGGGCCGTGCCGATGTATCTCTGAGCCGCCGTCGTGGCCGGATAATTCAAGGTCTTTCCTGCCGCGATGTGCTTATCGGTCCCGGCGAGACACCTTGCCAGTTCCCACACCCAGCGTCGTGACGGGAGCGTGTCGGCATCGCAGTGAAGCACCAGCTCGTGGCGCGCGGCCCGGAGCCCCCTGTTCCGCGCAGCAGAGGGACCACGTCTGGACTCGGTAAGCAGGAGGACCTGGGGAAACCGCGACACTATCTCCGGTGTTCGATCGGTTGACCCGTTGTCTACAACGATTATCTCGATGTCCTCGGGAACCGGGGACTGCGTGACGAGCGCCTGAAGCATGTCACCTATCGTCTCAGCCCCGTTGAACACGGGAATGACAACGCTCACCGAAGGAAGCGAACCCGCGGATGACGTCATGCCAGAGCTTCGTCGATCACTGTCAGATACCCGGGACTCGCGTAGACATCGTCGCCGAGGTCGACTCTCAACCCGCTCAGCGCATTGGCTGTCGCGGCTATGACTCCGAGAATCTGCCGCGCTTTCACCCGGTCCCCCGGCACGACTGTCTGGTGAAGAAGCGTCGACAGCACTTCACCCGCGGTCATTGACCCGATCCGGATCGGTTTGCCGCTTTTGTTTCGCGTGAGGTCGAGCAGATGGGTCGGCGTCGCCTGAGTCAGTGTGGCTCCGCTCCACACATCGTCGGGATGAACCTTTCGCTTTTCCGTCCATTCGGAGTACACGGGAAGTTGCTCGATATCGCCGACTTCGGGAAACCACGAGCCGCTGCGCGGATGAAGGTTGAAGGTATGAACGAGCGCGCGGAGCTCCGGTGTTCCGTCATCACGCAGCCTGAGCAGCAGCTTGTCGTCACCAAGTGTCTGCCAGCCCCGCCTGATCAGGGCGGCAGTGAGTGTCGTCTTCCCGCCGCCGGAGCCGGCGCAAAGGAGGGCACACGTGCTCGAATGCACGACGGTGCCCGCGTGTACAGGAATCCACCCCGCGTTGCGCCAGGCTTCAGTGAGGACGAGACTGGCGAGACTCTCGAGATCTATGAGTGTCCAGAAATCGTCGGCATCCCGCGGAATTGCGACGGACCAGCGCCCGGTTGCCGGATTGCCTGTCGCGACTGCGCCGGAGCGGAATGTCGCGGAGAGAGAGTTGTCTCTATCCCTCAGGCTGTCGACGTTCATTCTCGCGCAGGAAAGGTACCGGCCCGGTCCGAGTTCGGATATTTCGCCCGCCTCATTGATGTCGAGCTGCAGGGGAGTGCGCGGATCCGGCCATGGAACGTTGTAGAGCCCGAACGTGTCCGCGAGTTTTCCACGAATTCTGTCGCTCTCGCATGTGAGCTCGACGTCCACCGGACCGCACCCGAAGCGGACGCTGCTGGTGATCACTCCGCCAGCGGCAGCGTCGGGTCGAATGCGCTCACCATCACGCGCTGGAGTGGCTCCCTGTGCTTCTCAACTGAGGGAGCAGCCCATGCCCCGTCGAACACCACTTCACCCGCGGGGAACGGAGATTCGCCCGGCACGACGAGCCGCTCGGCGACAAGCCGGTCGACGAACTCATCGATTGCCGTAAGGTCACCGTTCCTTGCGCCCCACGTTGCGCTCCGGCTCCGCACATCGTCGCGCGAAGCGCCGCCTTCGAACAACTGCGTGATGGCCCACCCGGCGGGGTTGACCGAGTAGAAATACTTCGTCTCGAGGTCGAGCAGCACCGCTTCCCGCTCCAGTGCGGTGACTACGACGTCGTGCCGCAGCGAGAATACCTGGCTTGATGATTTATCGCTCATAGAAACGTGGATTGTTGCGTACGGTTGACCATTAAAGCTAAGGGAATTCTCCTCTCCGGTGCCTGTTTCCCTCAAAGCCAATTCCTTCGACGCCGCCCGGGAATCGGTCATTGCGGGAATTATGGCACATTGCGGAATCCGCTGGAATGGGATTCCGTTGACGGCGGAATGCCGACCGACCACCACCTCATGAGCCGTACTATCCGCCTCGCGTCCTGGACGCTGGTGGCGGTATTCATCTGCCAGTCAGCGATCATGATCGCCCGTGAGACCCACCTTTACGGTGACGGCGTCCACTACCTGTACGCTCTCATGGCGCGGCCCCGGCCGATGGGATGGGATTTCAGCCGCCGTTTCGCGCACCTCGTGACGCAGATCCCTGTCGTGACTGGTATCCACGCCGGCATCACCGACGTATCGGCACTCTCACGCCTGCTCGGCATCGGACTCTACCTGCCGCACACCGCCGGACTCATGGCCTGTCTCTGGATTGCGCGCGAAAGGATTTCGTTCATGATCTGGCCGCTCCTTTCCGCGGCTGCGGTCACTTCGAATGCCGACTTCTTCATTGTGAGCGAGAGTCACCAGCTGGTTGCCTTCTTCTGGCCGCTGGTTCTGCTGTTCACGCTTCGGCAGAAATGGACGAGAGGCGATTACCTCCTCGCTTATCTGTTCGCCGTTCCCACCCTGCTGTCCTACGAATCGATGATCACCCTCGGACCGGTTCTGGCCGGGCTTGCGGCGTGGCGGGCGTGGCGGGCAGGCCGGGAGGCAGACGTTGTGGAACAGCATCGGTTCGTGGCGTTTGCGGTCTATTTCGTTGCGGGCATCGCGATAGCTTTCTGGTGGAGTATCAATCCCCGCAATCCCGCGAATTTCGAGGGTTTCGTCTCCGGACTGAGTTTCTACCGCGATGCAGACGGCAACTGGCATCTGCCCGCGGTGCTTTCTGTCGCGGGTATCCTGCTTGTTGCAGCGATGCTTTTCTTTCCGGGACTCGAGGTTCGTTTAAGGCGTGTCCTTCTGGCCGCCTTTGCGATCGCCTGCGCCGTCGTTGCGCTCTGGCCTTTTATCCGGCCCGACTCTGTCGTCCTGATGCTTCACCTGAGGGCGCGCACGTTGAACGCGCTTCTGCCTCCCGTCCTGGCGTTGCTGCTGATGTTGATGATCAGACGCCCACCCGATTCAACCCGGCTGCTACGGGCATTCGCCGTAGTGGGAATGCTCGCCGCAAGCCAGATCGTATGGCACTCAATCGCCGCCCGGCACTGGGCTCAATATCTCGAGTTGTTCAGGAGCGAAGTCGCCTCGAGCGAAGGCCTCCTTCCATACCACGACACTCAGCTCTCGCTTCGGATGGTGAATGGGGGTCCCGTCGCCGGGGTGAACCTGACGTGGGTAATGCCGCAGATGAGCATCCTCCTTTCACCCGCGGGCCGGGTGAAATCAATCATCTACAACCCGGACCAGCGGGGCTGGACTCCGTTCGACCCGGCGAGACCAGAGCAGCTTGCGGATCTCTCCCGGTACGGCATCACTTACGAATATTTGTCCAGTCCGAGTCCGAGTCCGCAGTAGTCCTCAGTCCGAGTCCGCAGTACGTCCGCAGTCCGCAGTCAGTGCGGACTACCCCTCATGAACGCCTCCACAGCCGGCGGGCCCGACCCCTCACCTTCGTCGTGCTTGAAGTAGACGTAGACATCACCCCACTCCTGAGATCCGACACGTTTCGCCCATTGGTCGAGCGCGAGTTGGTCGTAGTCAAGCTTGTGAAGCCGCAGATACCCCCATGTCGCAGTGCATACAAAAGGACACGTAAGATCGGCAGACTCGGAAACGCACATCGCAATATCCCGGTCGCGCAGCGCGCCGAAAGTGTCCTCGTCGAACCAGCTTTCGTGCCTGAACTCGAAAGTGAACCGCCGCCCCTCAGGCAGATAACCCAGAAAATTCTGCAACCTCGGCAAATCCTTCTTCAGGTTTGGCGGAAGCTGGAAAAGAATCGGCCCGAGTTTGTGGCCGAGTGTCGCGGTGTTCTTGAGGAGGTACTCTACGAGCGATTCTGAATCCGGTTTGAGCCGCGTGTGGTGGGTGATCCGCTGGCTCGCCTTTATCGCGAACGTGAACTCCTCGGGCACCTGCGATGCCCACTCCTGGAGCACGTGCTCCTTCGGCAACCTGTAGAACGTGTTGTTTATCTCGATCGTCGGGAACTTCGTGGAATAGAAGCCGAGCATCGCGTCGGGTTTGATGTCTTCAGGATAGAATGTGCCTTTCCATTCCTTGAAGGAATATCCGCTGGTTCCCGCGAGGAGCCTCATTCAGCCACTGCGCTGAGGGTCTGCTGGCGCTCAGGAAGCTTTCTTCTTACGCGATTCCTTCTCCGGCTTCGCTGACTCAGCCTCGCTCTTCGCCTCTGCCTTGCCAAGGCTGGCCTTGAGAGCCTCCATCAGGTCGAGGATCTTGTCGCCGCCTCCAGTCGCTGCCGGCTCCGAGGTTATCGCCTGGCCCTCCACCTTTTCCTGGATTGCTTCCATCACCCGCTCGCGAACCGTGTCCGTATACTTCGCCGGCTCGAACTGCTCAGTCGATGTCTGGTCGATGAGAAGCATCGCTAGCTTGAGCTCCTTGTCCTGAACGTCACCCTCGGGCACCGGCACTTCTGTCGTAGGGCGGAGCTCATCGGCGTAATGGAGCTGCTCCATCACTATCCGGTTGTTGTCGGGCCTGAGCAGCACGAGATGCTGCTGCCCCCGGGCCGCATACTGACCAAGCGCCGCCTTTCCGCTCTCCTTCATCGCCGCGGCGAGCAACCGGTAGGCGCGATCGCCACCCTTGTCAGGACCTAAATAGTAGCTTTTTGATACATATTCCCGGTTGACCTCGGCAAGCGGGACGAATTCGACGATGTCTATCGTGCTCGTCGCCTTCTCCTCCAGCGCCTTCAGCTCCTCCGGGGTGAGCACGACGTACTGGTCCTTGGCGAACTCGTACCCCTTCACCATGTCGTCGCGCGTCACGACCTCGTTGTTGTCGCGGGGGCAGATGTACTGCTGCCTCAACCGTCCATTGCACTTCTTGTGGAGCAGGTTGAACGAGACGCTCGCCTTCGACTCGGCAGATGAGTAGACGTTGACTGGGACCGAAACAAGGCCGAAGGAGATGGTGGCCGTGGAGATTGATCGGGCGGGCATGGTTGACGGGCCTCAGGTTTGGGCAATCGGGGGATGACTCCCGGACAATTATGTAATGACCCGGGAGCCCGCATTGCAAGACGCCGGAGGTGGAATTGCCGACTGGACGTCTAGTGCCCCATCCAGTAGCTCATCTTTACCAGAAACACATTCCGCGGATCAGCCGAGAATAGCCGGCCGAACTCGCGCCTCACCGGCAGTCCCGAGGCCAGCAGCCCGTTGTCCCGCGCCTGGCTCCACACGAGAAACAGTGTGGACCCGGGTCGGTACTGCCACCGGAGAACCGAATTCGCGCGCAGCTGCCGGACGTTGAAATCCGGATTGGGGAACGAGAAATCCACCCTGCCGTCACGCTCCAGATCCACCGAATACCTGTTGCTGATCGAATCGAGACTCAATCGATCGCTTCCGAAAGTCGAGAACCGGTGGCCGAACTTCTTCGCAGTCGGAGCCGCCACCTCCCGGATCGTGGTATACCGGCCAGAGCTGATGAACGGCTGCACGTACACATCGAGCGACAGCTCCGGCGTGAAGGTGTAGCTCACGCGTGCAGTGAGAGATGCGGTGGCCTGCTCCAGCCGTCCCATCAGGTAGTGCTGACGGCCGTTCAGCGTAACCGTCCTGAAATACTGGTCCTCATCCCTGTTCCACGACGCCGAGGGCGTCACCGATATCGATGCCGCCGCCGAAGGTCGAACTATTACGCCCGGAGAAACGGTGATCCTTCGCTCTGCAGCCTCCTCGGCGTAATAGCCATAGAGGCGGAGACTGGCACTCACCGCGTTGCGCCGGTTTGTGTTGAGGCTGAAATTCCCATCGGTGTACGCGGCTTTCATCAGCGCGGGCCCTCCTCTCAGATCCCATGGCGATAGGCTTCGCTGCCATCTCGTGGATTCCAGTGACATTCCCCACAAATTCCTGAACTGGGCATTCAACCGGTACTCGGCCATGGACCTCACAAGCTCTCCGCCGAAACTCCAGGCGGGGATGACGCTTGCCCCCGTGCTCCAGTTTCGCGTGTATCTGTTTGGCGTGAAACTCCGGTAGTTCCATCCGGATGCGAGGTACCACGTGTCGGAGTATGTGTTGTAGCCCGCATCGTTGAGTTCGAGTCCGGGCGAGCGGATTCCCCAGGTCATGCCTCCGTACCAGTCGCCTGCGATTTTCTGGATTGCGCCCTCGGCGGCCCAACCGGCCATGTCGGTGATTGTGGTGTCATACGCCGTGTGCGAGGCATCGGGACGCTGAAACCGGTGAACGCTGCTGCGCTGGGTGAGTGCGAGCGCAGACTCGCTCCCGTGAACCATCGTGCCCAGCATCAGCAAGCGTGTCTCATAACGATTTCCCGCGAACCGGTGCCACCCGTTCGCGCCGCTCATCAGCGCTCGCGACCGCAGGAAGTCGAGCCGTGCATCGTCGAACTGCCTCAGCGTCGATGAGCCGATCATCCCGACTCCGCTTTGGCCTCGCCTGAAATCGCGAACCAGCCGCACCACGGAGTAATGCGACATCGGCTCAACTGGCTCACTCGCCGTTGCACCGCTCGAATCGGCGACACGCGCGATCGACTTCGCAGTAACCGCGTGGAGCACGCCCACCGACCAGCCTCTCGCCGTCTTCCCTGACACTTTTGCTGCGCCGAGTATGCGGACGCTTTCGGGCATGTCGACGAAGCCGTTTGCGGGTGCGCTCATGGATCTTTGCGGAGGCCGTCCGATTCGCCGGGTATAGAACCCCTGTAGCTCAGGCGACATCGGGAACCTGAAGATTTCCGCGCCTTCGGTAAAGAACGGCCGCTTCTCCGGGAAGAACGTCTCGAAGGAGCCAAGATTCACAACCGAGGGGTCCGCCTCAACCTGCCCGAAATCGGGATTGATCGTCGCCGTGAGAGTGAGGCTCGACGTGAGGCCATACTTGATGTCGGCGCCGATATCCACCCCGGGATCGTTGCGGCGATAGAACGGGTTCGACGAGCTGCCAGGCACACGACTCAACTTCGCGAGCGCGTACGGCATCACCTCGAGGCGCCGCGTCCTGGCAAGTCCGCCGAGACCCGTCAGGTTTCCGAAGAACGAAACGACGCGGTTGGTGCCGGGGATTATCGGAGCCCAGTGTGAAACCTCGGAGAGTCGCGAA
>JBBQZF010000031.1:0-19656 GCA_038208015.1 Gemmatimonadales bacterium | reverse complement strand
ACTGCGGGCTCAGTTCCGGGAAATTGCCCGGTGGTCCGCAGTCCGCTCCGCAGTGGTCTCAGTTGGGTCCGCAGTAGTCTCAGTCCGGGTCCGCAGTACGTCCGCAGTCCGCAGTCAGTCGTCCCCCATTTTTCGCGTCCTCCGCGAGTTGACTTACCCTTCCAGCCTCGGTAATTTGAAAGGCTATCTCTGAATTACTTCCCCGCGGCCAACCGAGGGGACTTTGCACGTCCTATAGGAGCATTTGTGAAAGTACGCAGCAGCGTCAAGCCGATCTGTGAGCACTGCAAGGTGATCAAGCGCCAGGGCGTGGTTCGCATCATCTGCTCGAGAAACCCCAAGCACAAGCAGCGGCAGGGCTGATAAACATGGCACGAATCGCCGGCGTGGACCTTCCACGCGAGAAGAAGCTCGAGATCGGACTGACCTACATTTTCGGAATCGGCCGCGCGACCGCGCAGCGCATTCTGAAAGAGACAGGGGTCAACGCCGAACAGCGTGTCCGCGACCTCAACGACACGGACACAAACCGCCTTCGTCAGGCGATCGAAAAGGATTTCCGCGTCGAAGGTGCCCTCCGCACCGAAGTCGCAATGAACATCAAGCGCCTGATGGACATCGGGTCGTACCGTGGCAATCGCCACCGTCGCGGCCTGCCGGTCCGTGGCCAGCGCACTCATACGAACGCCCGCACCAAGAAGGGGCCGCGCCGCGCGATCGCGGGCAAGAAGAAGGTTACGAAGTAAATCATGGCTACCGGAAAGAAGACGAAACGAATCATCGATGCGGAAGGCGTCGCTCACGTCAGCGCAACCTTCAACAACACCACGATCACCATCACCGACCAGCACGGGAACACGATCTCCTGGGGTTCGTCGGGCAAGGCAGGCTTCAAGGGCTCGAAGAAGTCAACCCCGTTCGCAGCGACAGTCGCCGGCGAGCAGGCAGGACGCGAGGCCGTCACGCTGGGTGTTCGCCGGGTTCACGTTCGAGTCCAGGGCCCCGGCTCGGGACGCGAATCGGCAATTCAGGCACTGGTCGCCGCAGGACTCCAGGTCAAGTCCATCAAGGACGTGACCCCGATTCCTCACAACGGCTGCCGTCCGCCAAAGCGCCGGAGAGTCTGAGCCATGCGCTATACCGGACCAAGCTGCCGCCAGTGCCGCCGCGAAGGAACAAAGCTGTTCCTCAAGGCCACCAAGTGCTTCACCGAGAAATGCCCCGTCGAGCGTCGCCCGACGCCCCCGGGACAACACGGAGCAAGCACCGCCCGCCGCCGCAAGCTTTCTGAATACTCGAAGCAGCTTCGCGAGAAGCAGAAGATCAAGCGCATCTACGGAGTCAGCGAGAGCCAGTTCCGCAACACGTTCGAACGAGTTGCGTCACAGCCGGGAATCACCGGCCACAACCTCCTCGCCGCACTCGAGAGCCGCCTCGACAACGTCGTTTACCGCATGGGCTTCGCCGGCAGCCGCAAGGCAGCGCGCCAGCTCATCCGTCATCGCCACGTCGAGATTAACCAGAAGCCGGTGGACATCCCGAGCTTCCTCGTGTCGCCGGGCGAAGAAGTCCGCGTCCGCATGAAATCACGGGAGCAGGCGTCGATAATGGTCGCTATGGACCAGTCGAGCCGCGGTGCACCGCTTTCCTGGATCGCGGTCGACAAGGACACGTTCAGCGGCCGGATGCTCGAGCGCCCGACCCGCCCGAACATCCCGATCGCAGCGCAGGAACAGCTCGTCGTCGAGCTGTATTCGAAGTAATTGTTTTTTTACGACAGAAATGCCCGTTTTTACGACAGAAATGCCCGCAGTTGGCAGTCAGCAGCTTCAGCTCGCAGCCGTTAGCTAGCCAACAGCTAGGCGCTAAAGCTGCTAACAGCTAATAGCTGGTAGTTCCGTCTTTTTCAGTTAGAACCCCGGGGACCCTGGCTCCCCATACGGGCTTACCGCGCGCCAGGGGCGGGGTAGGACGTGAGGAATCGAATAACACAATGGCAAACGCAATAGATCTCAAAGGACTTGTCCGCCCGCAGCTTGTCGAAGCGACTAAGCGCGAAGACAACCAGAATTCCGCCGAATTCCGCCTCCAGCCACTGGAGCGGGGTTTCGGCCACACACTCGGCAACGCGATGCGGCGGATGCTGCTCTCGTCGCTTAGAGGGTCGGCCGTCTGGGGCATCCGGATCGACGGGGTGCTTCACGAGCATCAGACCATCCCGGGAGTGGTTGAGGACGTTCACCAGATCATCGGTAACCTCAAGAACCTGACTCTCGCTCTTGATGAAGGAAAGGAAGAGACGATTCTCCGTATCTCGAAGAGTGAGGCGGGAGCTGTGACGTCGGGTGACATCGAGTCGGACGCGGGTGTGGAAATCCTTGACCGGAATCATCACCTCTTTACGCTCCAGGATGATCGCGACATCAACGTCGAGCTGTACGTGAACAAAGGCCGCGGATACGTCGAAGCCGACCAGCACGCTGTCGACAAGAGCCTGCCGGTCGACGTTGTAAGAATCGACTCGATCTACAATCCGGTGCGCCGAGCTAACTTCGCGGTTGCGGAAACCCGCGTTGGGCAGCGCACTGACTATGATCGCCTGACCCTGACTGTCGAGACCAACGGAACGATCTCACCCGAGGAAGCGGTGAGCTATGCCGCAGCTCTGGCCCAGACGCACTTCCAGTACTTCGCCGGCTTCGGCTCGCATGCGTCAGCGCCGCTGACGAACGGGGCGGAAATCCCCGGCGGGGATTCGCAGCGGCTTGCCTCAGATCTGCGTACACCGATCGACGATTTCGAGCTCTCCGTTCGCTCAGTGAACTCGCTCAAGAATTCCGGCATCCGCACCCTGGGCGACCTCGTCAAGATGACCGAAAGCCAGGTGCTGCAGGTCAAGAACTTCGGCAAGAAATCTCTCAACGAGATCGTCGACCTCCTCGAGAAGCACAAGCTGAACTTCGGAATGAAGTTCGAGGATTCACCGGACGGAATCCGCATCACGGATCCGGGCACTCCTCCCAACCGCAACGTCGCGACGGCAGCAGCCGACGACGACGAGGACAACTAGAGAACAATGCGTCACCGTAAAGTCGGCCGCTCGCTCAAGCGTACCGCGGAGCAGAAGCTGGCCCTGATGAGAGGGCTCGCGATGGCGCTGATCGAGCGCGGCGCGATCGAGACGACAGAGGCGAGAGCCAAGGAGCTTCGCCCATTCGTCGAGCGCCTGATCACGAAGGCGCGCTCAGGCACGCTCCACGATCGTCGCCTCGCCGGCCGGCACATCCAGGTCCGCGAGCTCAACGACAAGCTGTTCAACGAAGTCGGACCGAGGTTCGCCTCGCGCGCCGGCGGTTACACGCGCATCCTCAAGACCGGACACCGCAAGGGTGACGGCGCAGAGATGGCACGCATCGAGCTGGTGGACTGACAATGGCACCGATCAACAGAAGCCGCTGCTACGTCTGCGACAAAGGCGTCGCGTTCGGCAACAACGTATCGCACGCAAACAACAAGACACGCCGCACCTGGAAGCCGAACCTCCAGGTAGCGCGCATCGTCATCGACGGCAAGATCACGAAAGTGAAGGTCTGCACCCGCTGCCTCCACGCGGGCAAGGTCCAGCGTGCCCCGCGCGGCGTGACTTCGGCTGCGTAGATTTTCTCAGCCGTTTTCTTGCGGAAGTAGAAGGGGGGGGCGCGCGTTGTTTTCCGTGTGCTCCCCTTTTTTTGTGCTAATAGCAAATAGCAAACAGCGAATCGCTCACCGCCAGTGGCTGCTCGCGTAAGCTGTGTGCTATTCGCTGGTACACTAAGAAGAAAATATGCCTCGTAGAAACGACCTCCACCGCATCCTCCTGATCGGCTCCGGCCCGATAGTCATCGGACAAGGGGCCGAGTTCGACTATTCCGGGACGCAGGCGGCGAAGGCGCTGAAGGAGGAGGGTTACGAAGTGATCCTCGTCAATTCGAACCCGGCGACGATAATGACGGACCCGGAGTTCGCCGACCGCACTTACATCGAGCCGGTCACGCCGGAATACGTAGAGCTGGTCATCGAGAAGGAACGGCCCGACGCCCTGCTTCCGACAATGGGCGGCCAGACCGCGCTGAACGTCGCGATGAAGCTCCATGAAAACGGTGTGCTCGAAAAGTACGGGGTGGAGCTCATCGGAGCCGACGCCCGGGCAATCTCGATGGCGGAGGACCGCGGCCTGTTCGCCGAAGCCATGAAGAGAATCGGGCTGGCTGTTCCACAAGGCGGAATCGCGACGACTTTCGACGAAGCGCTGGCCCTCGCAGACATCGTTGGTTCCCCGGCAATCGTTCGCCCGGCATTCACCCTCGGCGGAACAGGCGGCGGCATCGCCTACAACCGCGAGGAGTTCGAGGAAATAGTCCGGCGGGGGATCGAGCTTTCACCCGTGGGCCAGGTTCTGATCGAGACGAGCATCATCGGCTGGAAGGAATTCGAGCTCGAGATGATGCGCGACGGAGCAGACAATGTGGTGATCGTCTGCTCAATCGAGAACATCGATGCGATGGGCGTCCACACCGGCGACTCGATCACTGTCGCCCCGGCGATGACGCTGACCGACCGCGAGTACCAGACCATGCGCGACGCGGCGGTCGCCATTATCCGCGAGATCGGCGTCGAGGCCGGTGGCTGCAACATCCAGTTCGCCGTCAATCCAGCCAACGGCGAGATGCTGGTGATCGAGATGAACCCGCGCGTCTCGCGGTCGTCAGCGCTCGCGTCGAAGGCGACGGGGTTCCCGATCGCCCGCATCGGGACGAAGCTCGCAGTCGGATACCGTCTCGACGAGATTCCCAACGACATCACGAAGACAACGCCGGCATCGTTCGAGCCGGTGCTCGACTACGTCGTCGTGAAATGCCCCCGCTTCGCGTTCGAGAAGTTCACGGCCGCAAATCCGCAGCTCACGACGCAGATGAAGTCGGTCGGGGAATCGATGGCGATCGGCCGCACTTTCAAGGAAGCATTCCAGAAAGGGCTGCGCGCGCTCGAGACCGGACGTCCCGGCTGGGCCACTGGGTCGCTCCTCGACGACCGCCTCGCTGACGATACTCTGGAAGCCCTTCGCGGCGGACTCCGCCAGCCGACGCCCGAGCGCATCTACCAGATAAAGCGAGCGTTCGAGGCAGGGATGGAGATCGACGAGATCGGTGACCTGACGCACATCGATCCGTGGTTCCTCGCGCAGATGCGCGAACTCGTTGAGGCCGAGAAATCGTTCGGTGATCTCGATCAAGTCGGTGCGGACGATATGCGGTCGATGAAGCGGATGGGGTTTTCCGACCGGCAGCTCGCCTCGATCCGCGGCACGAGTGAGGACGAGATGCGGGCCTCGAGGTGGGATCTCGGAATCCGTCCAGCTTACAAGATGGTGGATACGTGCGCGGGAGAGTTTCCCTCCTCCACACCATACCTCTACAGCAGTTACGACGAGGAGGACGAGGCACCGCGCAGCGGGCGGGACTCTGTCGTGATCCTCGGCAGCGGCCCGAACAGGATAGGACAGGGAGTCGAGTTCGACTACTGCTGCGTCCGCGCGGCGCTCGCGCTCCGCGAGCAGGGTTACGAGACGATAATGATCAACTCGAACCCCGAAACTGTCTCCACTGATTTCGACATCTCCGACAAGCTGTTCTTCGAGCCGCTCACGCTCGAGCACGTGCTCGAGATAGTTCATCGCGAGAAACCCCTTGGTGTCATTGTGCAGCTCGGAGGGCAGACCCCGCTCAAGCTCACCCGCGGGCTCGAGGCGGCGGGGGTGAAGATCCTCGGCACCAGCCCCGACGCGATAGATACGGCCGAGGACCGCCGCCGCTTCGATGCGATTGCGCGAAGGCTCGGTGTGATGCAGCCTCCGAACGGAACCGCGACGACCGTTGCCGAAGCGATAGAGGTCGCCGAGAAGATCGGCTACCCAGTGCTGGTGCGTCCGTCGTACGTGCTCGGAGGGCGCGCGATGGAGATCGTCTATGACGCGCCGTCGCTGGAGGGATACTTCGAACGTGCCGCGCGAGTATCGGAGGATCGTCCGGTGCTCATCGACAGTTTTCTCGAAGACGCCTACGAGGCCGACGTCGATGCAATCTCCGACGGCGAGACGGTAGTGATCGGAGGCATCATGCAGCACATCGAGGATGCCGGCATCCACTCCGGCGATTCGGCCTGCGTCCTTCCGCCTTATCTCATTGGCGAGAAGGATCTCGCGACGATGCGCGAGCATACTGTGAAGTTCGCGAAGGCACTCGGCGTAGTTGGACTCATCAACGTCCAGTACGCAGTGAAGGACGGCAATGTCTACGTGCTCGAGGTGAATCCGCGCGCCAGCCGCACGGTTCCCTTCGTCTCCAAGGCGATAGGCGTGTCACTCGCGGCTCTGGCTGCACGCACCATGCTCGGCGAAAAGCTGGCGGACATCGGGTTCACCGAAGAAATAATTCCTCACTACGTCTCGGTGAAGGAAGCTGTCTTCCCATTCACGAAGTTCCGTGAGTTCGATCCCATCCTCGGCCCCGAGATGAGGTCGACAGGCGAGGTGATGGGAGTTGCCGCATCGTTCGGAATGGCATTTGCCAAGGCGCAGCTCGCCGCCGACAACAGGCTGCCCGGTGAAGGGACGATTCTGTTGACCGTGAATGACTTCGACAAGAATGCTGTAACGCCGATTGCGCGGCGGTTTCACGAGATGGGATTCAAGCTTCTCGGGACTGAGGGAACTGCGCGCCACCTGAAGGGCAGGGGGATTCCCGTCTCGCGGGTGTTCAAGGTTCACGAGGGCCGGCCGCACGGAATCGACCTCATTCTCAACGGCGAGGTTCAGCTCCTCATCAACACCCCGTTCGGCAAGCATGCCCAGCAGGACGATTACTCCCTCCGCCAGGCGGCGATCGCCCACGGGGTTGCGTACACCACGACTCTTTCGGCGGCGAACGCAGCGTGTGACGCGATATTGTCCCTGCGCTCGCGCGCGCCATCCGTGAGGTCGATCCAGGAATGGCATGCCGAGCTTGAGGCTCCGGTGTCATGACGGGGATCGAGACTTTCATTCACGAGTCCGCATACGTCGATGAGGGAGCGACGATCGGCGCGGGCTCGAAGGTCTGGCACTTCTGCCATGTGAACAGGGGCGCAGTAATCGGCGAGCGGTGCTCGCTCGGCCAGAACGTCGTCGTGATGAACGACGTCCGCATCGGCAACAACGTTAAGGTCCAGAACAACGTCTCGATCTACGACGCAGTCGAGCTCGAGGACGACGTGTTCTGCGGACCTTCCATGGTTTTCACGAACGTGCTGAATCCGCGCAGCCATGTGCCGCGCAAGGATGAGTACCGGAAGACTCTCGTGAAGCGCGGCGCAAGCATCGGGGCGAATGCCACCATCGTCTGCGGCGTCACGCTCGGCGAATACTGCTTCGTGGGAGCCGGGACTGTCGTCACCGATGACGTGCCTGCATACGCACTCGTGGTGGGAGTTCCCGCGCGAAGGATCGGCTGGATGTGCCAGTGCGGCGTCCGCATCGCTGATTCCGGCGAAGGCATCTGTGAATCCTGCGGATCCCGGTACGAGACGAAGGGCGATGGGGTCGTCCGGGTGAGGGAAGCTTGAGCGCCTCCGGGGCCGCGAGTTTTCGCGTAGCCTTGTCAGGATGCGGGCGGATCGCCAGGAATCACGTTGACGCGATTTCGCGAATCGAGGGACTCGAGCTAGTTGCGGCGTGCGATCCTGACCCGGAGCGTGCGAAGGCAATTGCTGAACCGGCTGGTGCCCGCTGGTTCTCCGACTACGCCGAAATGCTCGCCGCCGTTGAATGCGATGTTGTCGCGATCGCGACCCCCTCCGGCCTTCATCCCGCACAAGGGGTTCTTGCGGCACGGGCAGGGAAGCATGTTGTGAGCGAGAAGCCAATGGCGATCTCGCTGAAAGGCGCGGACGAGCTTGTCGCGGCGTGCGATTCGGCCGGGGTCAACCTGTTCGTCGTCAAGCAGAACCGGCTGAATGAGCCAGTGAAGCTCCTCAAGCAGGCCGTCGATGCGGGAAGGTTCGGTCGCCTCTACATGGCCAGCTGCACGGTGTTCTGGTCGAGGCCGCAGGAGTACTACCTGCAGGCGCCCTGGCGCGGTACGTGGGAGTTCGACGGCGGCGCGTTCATGAACCAGGCTTCACACTACGTAGACCTGATTCAGTGGCTGATGGGCCCGGTCGAGAGCGTGATGGCGAAGACAGCGACACTTGCCAGGAAGATCGAGACCGAGGATTCCGGCGTTGCAGTCATGCGATTCAGGTCAGGAGCCCTTGGCGTCATCGAGGTGACCATGCTCACATACCCGAAGAACCTCGAAGGCTCCATCACCCTTCTCGGCGAGAAGGGGACCGCGAAAATCGGCGGAACGGCTGTCAACAAGGTCGAGCACTGGGAATTCTCCGAGCCGCTGGAGGATGACGCGAGGATTCGGGCGATGGAGAGCAATCCGCCCAACGTCTACGGCTACGGGCACGAGGGCTACTACCGGAATGTGCTGGCGGTGCTGAGAGGCGATGCAATGCCTGAAACCGACGGGAGAGCGGGCCGGAAGTCCCTCGAGCTCATCCTCGGGATCTATGAATCCGCCAAAACGGGAAGGGACGTGCCGCTCCCGCTGAGGGTGTGAACCGGTCATCTTTACAGGCTATACCATTACCTCATAAATGGCAGTTCCTCTTCTAGATCTGCGGGCCCAGCACGCCACGATACGCGACGAAATGCTCGCGGCGATCCTTCCGATCGTCGACGACCAGACGTTCATCCTTGGCGCGCCGGTCGAGCGCCTCGAGGAAGCCGTCGCGGGCCTGTGCAACACTCGCTTTGCGGTCGGATGCGCGAATGGCACTGACGCGATCCTCCTGTCGCTCCGCGCCCTCGGCGTCGGTCACGGTGACGAGGTAGTCACGACGCCGTTCACGTTTTTTGCAACTGCCGGGGCGATCCACAACGTAGGCGCGAGACCCATTTTTGCGGACATCGATCCCGACACGTTCAACATCTCTCCCCAGGCCGCCGCCGCGGCGGTCACGAACAGGACGAAGGCGATCGTGCCGGTTGACCTCTACGGCCAGCTCGCGGCGGTCGATGCAATCGCTGCCGCGATCCCCGACATGCCGATAATCGAGGATGCTGCCCAGTCGATCGGAGCTACGCGGAAGGTGGGAGAAAAAACGGTCAGTGCAGGGGAGATCGCGACGATCGGTACGTTCAGCTTTTTCCCGTCGAAGAACCTTGGCGGATACGGCGACGGCGGGATGGCCGTCACCCAGAACGAGGATCTTGCGGCGCGCCTGCGCATGCTGCGGGTGCATGGTGGAATGAAGACCTACTATCACGACGAGGTTGGCTACAACAGCCGGCTCGACGCGCTGCAGGCCGCGGTTCTTCTCGCCAAGCTCCCGCATCTCGCAAGCTGGAGCGATGCCCGTCGTCGCAACGCGGCGCGCTACTCAGCCGCGTTCGAGAGCATGTCCGATGTCCGGACCCCGGTCATCGAACCGGCGAACGAGTCGATATTCAATCAGTACACGCTGAGAGTCGCGCGCCGCGACGACCTTCAGGAGCATCTCAAGTCGAAGGGCGACGGCCACGCGGTGTACTATCCCCTGCCGCTTCACCTCCAGCCCTGCTTCGAATACCTCGGCTACACGAAGGGCGCATTTCCGGAGGCCGAGAAGGCGGCCGGAGAAGTCATTTCCCTCCCGATTTACCCCGAGCTCACGACCTCCCAGCTGGACGAAGTGATAGGCGCGGTGAAGGAATTTTACGGCAATGGTTGAAAAAACGATGAAGGACCAGCTGCTGCGGAAGCTCGATGAGCGGACCGCGTGCATCGGGGTGGTAGGGCTGGGGTACGTCGGGCTTCCGCTCGCGATGGAGTTCGCCCGGGCAGGATTCCGCGTAATCGGCTACGACGTCAGCGACCGCGTCGTGAACGCCCTCATGTCCGGAGAATCGCACATCCAGGATGTGCCGAGCGCCGACGTAAAGTCGCTCGTCGAGGCCGGAAAGCTCGAGGCGACGTCGGACGAATCGCGGCTCCGCGAGATGGATGCGATCTCCATTGCCGTGCCGACGCCTCTCGCGAAGACCCGCGACCCTGACATGACGTACATAATCGCGGCCGCCGACGCGATTGCCCGGAACGCGCATCCAGGCCTTCTCATCGTCCTCGAGAGCACGACATACCCCGGTACGACCCGCGAGCTTATGCAACCCAAGCTCGAGGCGGAGGGACTCACTGTCGGTGAAGATGTCTTTCTTGCCTTCAGTCCGGAGCGTGTCGATCCCGGCAATCCCGTGTGGAATACGAAGAACACCCCGAAGGTGGTCGGCGGCATCACGCCGGCGTGCACCGAGGTTGCGAGCGCGCTGTATCAATCGTGCCTCGAGCGGATCGTCCCCGTCTCGAGCACCGAGACCGCCGAGCTCGTGAAGCTTCTCGAGAACACCTTCAGGTCGGTCAACATCGGGCTCGTCAACGAGATGCAGATCGTCTGCGACAAGCTCGGCGTCAACGTGTGGGAAGTCATCGATGCGGCGGCGACCAAGCCGTTCGGATTCATGAAGTTCACCCCCGGTCCGGGAATTGGCGGTCATTGCATTCCGCTCGACCCGCACTATCTCGCGTGGAAGATGCGGACGCTCAACTACAAGACCCGCTTCATCGATCTGGCAAGCGAGATAAACAGCGAGATGCCGGCGCTGGTAGTCGATCGCGTAGCGCAGGCGCTCAACACGTCGAGGAAACCTGTCAACGGCAGCCGCGTCCTGGTGCTCGGCGTCGCCTACAAGAAGGACATCGACGACATGCGCGAGAGCCCTGCGCTGGATGTCATAAGACTGCTGGAGGAGCAGGGGGCGGTAGTCGCGTATCACGACCCGCACGTCGGCACCTTCCGCGAAGACGGGCACGAGCGCGCAAGCGTCGAGCTCAGCGATGACGAGCTTTCCTCTGCTGATGCCGTCGTCATCGTGACTGATCATTCATCTGTCGATTACCAGCGGGTGGTGAACCTTGCCGCCCTGCTTGTCGACACTCGCAACGCCACCGCCGGCCTGGTACGTGCCGGCATGGCAATCGCCTGAAATCACAAAGTAATCCATGAATATCTCTGTCATTGGAACCGGATACGTCGGACTCGTTGTAGGTGCGTGCCTCGCCGAGACGGGCAACGACGTCATCTGCGCGGATGTTGTCGAATCGAAGATCGAGGGTCTCAAGCGGAACGTTCTCCCGATCTACGAGCCCGGCCTCGAGGACCTCGTCGAGCGCAACCAGCTGAACGAGCGGCTGACTTTCACGACGGACATCCCGGCGGCGATTGCGTCGGCGGACGTCCTGTTCATCGCTGTCGGCACTCCCCCCGATGAAGATGGCTCCGCTGATCTCCAGCACGTCCTCGCGGTGGCTCGCGAGGTAGGGAAGCACATGACCCGCGAGATGGTGATCGTCACCAAGTCGACGGTTCCCGTCGGCACCGCCGGGAAAGTCGCGGCGGAAGTGGCGAAGGATGCTCGATTCCCGTTCCACATGTGCAGCAACCCCGAGTTCCTCAAGGAAGGAGCCGCCGTCGACGACTTCATGAAGCCCGACCGGGTGGTGCTCGGAGTTGAGAGCGCGTTCGCCCGCGAAATGATGAGCGAGATCTACGCTCCGTTCGTGCGCACGGGAAACCCGGTGATATTCATGGACATCGCATCTGCCGAGATGACAAAGTATGCCGCCAACGGAATGCTTGCGACGCGGATCTCGTTCATGAACGAGGTCGCGAATCTCTGCGAGAAAGTCGGCGCAAACGTCGACATGGTTCGCCGCGGGATCGGCAGCGATTCGCGCATCGGGCCGTCGTTTCTGTTTCCTGGCCCCGGTTACGGCGGATCGTGCTTTCCGAAGGACGTGAAGGCGCTGGTTCGCACCGCCGCCGCGATCGGCATGGATCTCAAGGTCCTCAGCGCCGTCGAGGACGTGAACCAGGGGCAGAAGCTCCGCCTGGGAGAGAAGCTGCGCGACGTCCTCGGCGACGATCTCGCCGGCATGACGATCGCCGTGTGGGGTCTGGCGTTCAAGCCGCAGACGGACGACATGCGCGATGCGCCGTCACTCACTCTGATCGAGGATCTGCTCTCCGCTGGAGCGGCAGTCTGCGCCCATGATCCTGCCGCGATCAAGGAAGCAAAGCACAAGCTCGGAGACCGTGTCGCGTACGCCGAAACGAATTACGATGCGCTGACCGACGCTGACGCTCTCGTCGTTGTGACGGACTGGAACGAATACCGCCACCCTGATTTCTCGAGAGTGAAGGCGCTCCTCAAGCGTCCGTTGATAATCGACGGGCGCAACCTCTACGACCCCGAGAAGATGAGCGAGCTTGGCTTCACCTACGTGTCGATCGGTCGCAGGACCGTTGAACACCCTGCGCCTCAGGGGGTAGGAGAATACGCATGAACCCGCGCTTTCTTTTCATCCTTGGAATCTTCACTGCACTCGCCTGCAAGCCGGTGTTCAACCCCGGGGCGTTCGGAAGCACCGACGAGCTCTACAAGGCGGCGATGACCGAGTACGAGGCGAGACGCTGGGAGAATGCCGCCAAGGCGTTCGAGCGTCTCACCACCGAGCTGTCGCCCAGGGACCCCCGAATTGCCACGGCATACATGTATCTCGGGCGCGCCCAGGAGAGAAGGGGTGACCACCTTCTCGCCGCCAAGTCGTACAGCCGCGTGTACGAGCTCATGCCGCAGGACACCCTTGCCGACGATGCGCTCCTTGCGTCGGGCCTCGCTTACGGCAAGATGTGGCGGCGACCTGCGCTGGACTCCGAGTACGGCGAGAATGCCCTGACTCAGTTCCAGACCCTCAAGTCGCTGTATCCCGAATCGCCGCTGATGCCGGAAGTCGATGCGCAGCTGACGAAGCTCGACGAGTGGTTCGCGACGAAGGATTACGAGACCGGCTACCACTACCTGAAGCGGAAGGCCTACGATTCGGCCATCATCTACTTCAAGGACATCATTAGGCTCCACCCGCAGGCGAAGAAGACGCGGGAGGCGTATCTGCGGCTTCATGACGCGTATCAGGCGATCAACTATCGGGATGACGCGCGCGACCTGTGCGACGAGATGCGGAAAGCTTATCCGGAAGATCGCGACGTGAGCAGGGCATGCGGCCCTGCTCCGGCAGCGACTGCCTCCCAGTAGTCGATTGCGGGTCGGTGTCCTCGGCGGGTCGTTCAACCCTCCTCACATCGGGCACCTCATACTCGCTTCCGATGCGTTCGAGGCCCTGAAGCTCGACCGCCTGGTTATCGTCCCCGCCAACGCGAATCCCCTCAAGGGTACCGACCCCCTCGCGCCCCGGCCGGAGCAGCGGCTCGACATGGTAAGGCTCGCTTTCGGCGGCGACAGCCGTTTCGAGGTTAGCTCCGTGGAAATCGACCGGGGCGGGTTATCTTTCATGGTTGACACTTTGGAGACCCTGAGTGCCGAGCATGAGGGCGCCGAGCTGGTGCTTCTCCTTGGAATCGACTCGCTGAAAACGCTCGACCGGTGGAAGAGTCCGCAGCGCATAAAAGAGCTCGCGAGAGTTGCGGGTCTGATGCGAGGTGCAGAGGCGAGGCACACAGGGACGCACGACACGCAGGCGCAGAACAGTGAGTTCGAGGTTGTGACGACCAGGCGGGTCGATGTGTCGTCGACGGAGATAAGGGAGAGGATTGCAGCCGGGCTTCCGGTGAAGGGTTTTGTCGCAGAATCGGTGGAGACGTACATCTCCACCGCGAAACTATACAGGCAGCGCGCCGAAGACTGATTCGGGCCGCTCCGGTCAGGGGAAAGGGAAATGCTACAGGGGTTAATCGCAGGCGTCTTCGGGTCGAAACACGATCGCGAGAGGAAGCGCGTCCAGCCGATCGTCGACGAGATAAACATCGAGTATGAGAGGCTCCAGTCAGTCTCCGACGAGGAGCTGCGCTCTCAGACCGAGCGCTTCCGGGAGAGGATCCGCCAGGCGACCGGCGAGCTCGAGGTGCGTGTCGCGGAGCTTACCGAGCAGAAGCGGGCAACGGTCGACGCAGCCGAGCGCGAAGAGATAGACCTCGAGCTGAGCGGCGCGGACGGACAGGGTGGCGCCGAGGGCGAGCTGCGCGACGCGACCGCGGAGGTGCTTGACGAGATTCTTCCTGAAGCGTTCGCCACCGTGCGCGAGGCCGCACGCCGGCTCCTGAATACGACAACGCGGGTGACGGGGCAGGACCAGCTGTGGAACATGGTCCACTACGACGTGCAGCTCATGGGCGGTGTCCAGCTTCACACGGGCCGGATCGCCGAGATGGCGACCGGTGAAGGAAAGACGCTTGTCGCGACTCTCCCGCTTTACCTCAACGCGCTGCCCGGCAAGGGCGCGCACCTCATCACCGTCAACTCATATCTCGCCCGCCGCGACTCCGAGTGGATGGGCCACGTATACAGGTACCTTGGCGTCACGGTTGGATGCCTCGACGATACGGAGCCAGGCACGCCGGAGAGGCGGGCCGCCTATGAGTCCGACATCACCTATGGCACGAACAACGAATTCGGGTTCGACTATCTTCGCGATAACATGGTGGTATCGAACGACCAGCGGGTCCAGCGCGGCCATGTTTACGCGATAGTCGACGAAGTCGACTCGGTGCTGATCGACGAGGCGCGTACTCCGCTCATCATTTCCGGCCCCGTCGGAAACGAATCAGACGCCGAGTACGGGATGCACAACGCGAGTGTCGCCCGACTGGTCAGGAAGCAGAACGACCTCGCGAACGTGCTCGTCGGCGACGGAGAGCGGGCGTGGGAGGCCGGGGATACAGACACCGCGGGGCTCAAGCTTTACCAGGCCCGTCTTGGCGCGCCGACCAACAAGCGGCTGCTCAAGGTTCTCCAGGAGACAGGCGTCAAGCAGCTCGTCCAGAAGATGGAGCTCGCGCACCTCGCTGACAGGAAGCTTCCGGCGTCGAAGCAGCAGTTCCGCGAGACGGAGGAGGAGCTTCTCTACGTGCTGGACGAGAAGGGTCATACGGTGCACCTGACCGATCGCGGCGTCGAGTTCATGTCGCCGAAGGATCCTGACGAGTTCGTGCTCCCCGACATCTCCCAGTCCGTGCACGCCATCGATCACGACGAGGAGATGACGCCGGAGGAGAAACTCGCCGCGAGAGCCGAGGTAAACCGCGAGTATGCGGCAAAGAGCGAGCGCCTGAACATCGTTCACCAGCTGCTTCGCGCGCACGCGCTTTACGAGATCGACGTGAACTACGTCGTGCAGGACGGCCAGGTGCTGATCGTTGACGAGTTCACCGGCCGCACGATGCCGGGCCGGCGCTGGTCGGAAGGGCTTCACCAGGCGGTGGAGGCGAAGGAAGGAGTGCAGGTGAAGGGTGAGACGCAGACCATGGCGACGATCACCATCCAGAACTACTTCCGCATGTACTCGAAGCTCGCGGGCATGACCGGTACCGCCGAGACAGAGGAATCTGAGTTCGACCAGATCTACAAGCTTGGCGTTTCTGTAGTTCCGACGAACCGACCGGTCATCCGCGAGGACCGTCACGACCTCGTCTACAAGACGCGACGCGAGAAGTACAACGCGATCCTCGAGGAGACCGAGCGACTGCACAAGCTCGGCTTCCCGATCCTCGTTGGAACGGTCAGCGTCGATGTGTCAGAAACACTATCGCGCATGTTCAAGCGCGCGGGAATCACTCACAACGTTCTCAACGCGAAGTACCACCAGCGCGAGGCGGAGATCGTCGCCAACGCCGGCCAGCCTGGCGCGGTGACAATCGCGACGAACATGGCCGGCCGTGGAACCGACATCAAGCTCGGGGAAGGCGTGACGATCTCGAAGCCGTCGGTCGTGAAGGACCCGGAGAACAAGCCGATGGAAGTCGAGGAGTGCGGCGGGCTTCACATCATCGGATCCGAGCGTCACGAATCGAGACGTATCGACAGGCAGCTCCGCGGACGAGCGGGCCGCCAGGGCGATCCGGGGTCGTCGCAGTTTTTCCTTTCGCTCGAAGACGACCTCATGCGGCTCTTCGGAAGCGACAGGATAGCGAAGCTGATGGACAGGATGGGAGCCGAGGAAGGTGAGATGCTGACGCATCCGCTGATCACGCGCTCAATCGAGCAGGCGCAGAAGCGCGTCGAGCTCCAGAACTTCCAGTCGCGCAAGCGGCTCCTCGATTACGACGACGTGATGAACCAGCAGCGCGAGGTCATCTACTCGCTCCGCGCGTTCGCGCTCGACGGCGGGGAGGAGCTGCGGGGCGAAGCGGTGAAGATGCTGGAGAAGGGAGTCGCGCGCCGGGTTGAGAACACGCTCGCGGTATTCGACGAAGTGGAGAACTGGGATTTCGGCGTGCTCAGGCAGGACCTCCTGATGCAGTACCTGCTAAGCGTTCCTGAGTTCGAGGAAGAGGCGCTCAAGCCGGTGTCGCTCGCGGCCGCGCAGGAAGTGGCGGTCGAGGCGGCCAGGAAGGCGTTCGACGAGAAGATCACCGGGCTCAATGAGTTCTCCGGCCAGCTTCTGTCGATCGTGATGCTCAACGTGCTCGACGAGAAGTGGAAGGACCATCTCTACGATCTCGACCAGCTGCGCAACGCGATTCACTACAGGTCATGGGGGCAGAAGGATCCGCTCATCGAGTACAAGCATGAGGCATACTCGATGTTCGTCGACCTCATGAACGACATCTACCACACGTTCAGCTCGCGCTTCCTGATGGCGCAGATTTCGTTCGAGCCGGCGCCGGTTTTCGGCGATCCTGCCGGCATGCGGCCCGCTCCGACGCGGAGGTACAACGCGCTGGGCGTGCTGGAGGATCTCATGCCTGACGAGTCAGTGAACGGGGACGGCGAGCCGGAGGATGTGGTGGACATCGGGCCTTCGGAGCCGCCGTCGAAGAATCCTGTCGCGCGCGCCGAGCCGATAGTGACCGGTGCGGGCCGCGTTCGTTCACTGTCGGCTGCGCAGAATGCGACGCCGTCGGACTGGGAGAACGTCGGGCGGAACGACCCATGCCCGTGCGGGTCGGGGAAGAAGTTCAAGAAGTGCCACGGTACAGCAGTCTGAAGCTATTTGCTATTCGCTGTTCGAATGCCAATAGCGAATAGCAAACGGCGAATAGCTGCGTTATAGCAGGCCGGCCTCGGCGAAGCTGAGGTAGCGGCCGCGGCCGATGATGATGTGGTCCTGCACCGGTATGTCGAGGACGCGTCCCGCCTGCACCAGCTGTTCTGTCGTAATGCGATCATCTGGTGACGGAGTCGGGTCGCCGCTTGGATGATTGTGCACGAGAATTATCGCCGCGGCGTTCTCGGCGATCGCTTCCCGGAACACTTCGCGCGGATGCACGAGGGATGAGTTCAGCAGCCCCCGGGTGACGGTTATGTCGCGCTCGAGGCGATGCTGCGAATCGAGCACCGCAACGTGGAATTCCTCGACCGGAAGATCCTGAAGGCGCTGAGCGAATATCTCGTGCACATCGCGCGGTCCGCGGACGGGTATTCCGTCCTCACGCTCTTCGGCCGCCATCCTCCGGCCCAGCTCGAGGGCGGCGTGAATCGCGACAGCCTTCGCGGTGCCGACGCCGGTAATCGCCGTCAGCGCAGCGACCGGCTGGGCCGAGAGCCGGCGGAGAGAGCCGTGGGCCGAGGCGAGGATTTCATGGCCAAGGTGAACGGCGGAGCTCTTCTGCGAGCCGCTTCCGAGCAGGATGGCGAGGAGCTCGGAGGAGCTGAGGGCGCGCGCGCCGTGATACTTGAGTCTTTCGCGAGGACGCTCGGTGCTCGGAAGGTGCAATATCGCAGATGACATGGGGCTCCGAATTGAGGATTCCCATTTCTACGGGATGTTTGCTCCCGGGAAGGCACCGGAGTCACGCATTGGTCATCGCGTTTCTGCGGAACTGCGAAAAACAACGGAACTGCAATTTTACATTTCGCGGATTATGCGGATCGAGCGGACAAAGCGCTGATACTGGGCGGCAGAGTGCATGCTCGCTACCGGGATGATTTCCCTTTTTGGGTTTTTATCCGCGAGATCCGTCCAGATCCGCCCAGATCCGCCCAGATCCGCTTACCCCGGGTTTGCCCGCCCCAACGCCTCACGTGACATTATTATACGGTAGATGCGGAGAATCCCCCTGTGACCGCGCTTGAGACACACGCGGTAATCCCCGGCTGGAATGACGATGGCCAGCCGCTCCCGGAGCGGCTCGACCATGAGCTGCTCGTGCGCGCATATCGCTTCAGCGAAACCGCGCACCTGGGACAGAAGCGTCTCTCGGGCGAGAATTTCGTTTCACACTGCGTCGAGGTCGCCAAGATCCTCGCCGACCTCCAGCTCGATTCAGTCACCGTCGCCAGCGGCCTCATCCATGACATCGTGGAGGACACGAACGTATCGGTCGCCGAGGTCGAGTCGATCTTCGGGCCCGAGATCGCGCAGATCGTCGACGGCCTCACGAAGATCGGCCATCTCCCGCTCAACTCGTCGCAGGAAAGGCAGGTCGAGAACTACCGCAAGCTCCTTCTCTCGATCGCCAAGGATGCACGCGTCATCCTGATCAAGCTCGCGGACCGGCTCCACAACATGCGGACGCTCGATTACCTGCCGACCGAGAAGCGGCGCCGCATCGCGCAGGAGACGCGCGATCTTTACGCCCCGCTCGCCCACCGCTTCGGAATGGCCCGCGTCAGGTGGGAGCTCGAGGACCTCGCCTTCAAGCACCTCGAACCCGGACAGTACAAGTCGCTCGCCAAGCTCGTCGCGAAGAGGAGGGTCGAGCGGGAGGCGACGATCTCCTCGCTGAGCGATCCGCTGCAGGAACTCCTCGTCGGCGCCGCGATACCTAATGTGGAAGTGACGGGGCGCCCGAAGCACCTCTGGTCCATCTACAAGAAGATGACGAAGTGGGACAAGCCGTACGAGGAGATCTACGACCTGATGGCGATCCGCGTCCTCGTCGACAGCGTCCCCGACTGCTACCACGCGCTCGGCGTCATTCACGAGAAGTTCACGCCGCTTCAGGAACGCATAAAGGATTACGTCGGCCAGCCGAAGTCGAACGGCTACCAGTCGCTCCACACGACTATCTTCGGGCCGGGCAAGCAGCTGTTCGAGATCCAGATCCGCACCCGCGAGATGCACAGGACGGCCGAGTATGGAATCGCGGCGCACTGGCGGTTCAAGGAGAATGCGAAAAGCGCCGACGAGCTCGATCGCGCGCTTCACTGGTTCAGGCAGGTGCTCGAGCTTCAGCTCGACGCGAAGACTCCCGACGAGTTCCTCGAATTCCTCAAGCTGGATCTCTATCAGGACGAGATATTCGTCTTCACGCCGACCGGCGACGTGATCCAGCTCCCCAAGGGCGCGACCTCGATCGACTTCGCATTCGCCGTGCATACTGAAGTCGGGATTCATGCACGCGGTGCGCGAATCAACGGCCGGCAGGCGACGCTTGCCCGGGAGCTCAAGAATTCCGACACTGTCGAGATAATCACCGACCCGGCACAGAAGCCGAGCAGGGACTGGCTGCAGCATGTGCGAACGGGTCGTGCGCGGCACA
>JBBQZF010000030.1:0-20381 GCA_038208015.1 Gemmatimonadales bacterium | reverse complement strand
GTCTTTACTAACTGCGGACTGCGGACGTACTGCGGACTGGGACTGCGGACAACTGCGGACATCGACATAAGACCATCACGACCTTCGCAAAACCCGCCTCTAGACCTCCAAGGGTCTCAGTCTTCGTCCGCCCCTGTTCGCAGTAGTCCGCAGTCCGAGTTCGCAGTACGTCCGCAGTCCGCAGTCAGTCCTGACCTGACCCGACCTGACCCGACCTGACCTGACCTGACCTGATCAAAGGAACCTCGACAACACGGTGGCTATCCCGAGAAAGCTCCCGAACCCGACGATGTCGGTGACTGTCGTAAGGATTATCGACGACGATTGTGCCGGGTCCTGCCCGAAACGCGTCAACGTGATCGGCACAAGGACTCCTGCCGTGCCCGCTGCAATCATCGCCAGGATCATCGAAACCCCGATGACGAGCGCCAGGCCGGGCGAGCGGCTCCATACGAACACACCCGCGGCCGTGGTGAGTGATACGGCGATACTGTTGATAAGGGCAACACTTGCCTCCTTTCGGGCAACCCGCCGCCACTGCGCGACCCGGATTTCGCGCATCGCGAGGCCGCGCATCGTGACCGCGAGCGCCTGCGCTCCGGTGTTTCCCGCCTGACCGGCGACCACAGGCATTAACACGGCGAGCGCAGTGAATCGCGCGATCGTCCCCTCGAAGAATCCGACGACAGCGGCGGCGAGGAACGCCGTAATGAGGTTTACCTCGAGCCACGGAAGCCGCTTTTTTACCGCAAATGATACCGGCGACAAGGCGCGCTCCTGCCGGCTCGCGCCGACCATTGCCTGCATGTCTGCCGCCGCATTCTCCTGTGCGGTAGTGGCGAGCCGATCGTGGCGGATTACACCGATAAGCCGGCCCTCGAAGTCCACGACCGGGAGGCTGGCAAGCCGGCCGGACGTAAACTTCTCGACGACCTCATCCTGCGGGTCCACAGCCTTTACGGCGATCGCCTGCTGCATCAGCGTCTCGAGGAGAGCAGATGGCGCCGCGACCGCCAGCGCCTGAAGCGAAACCCGCCCGACGAGGTGATTGTTCTCGTCGGTCACGAAGATATCGGAGATTCTTCGCTCACTAACCTGTCGCAGTTTCGAGAGCGCCTGTTGCGCGGTCGTGCCAGGCCTCAACCCGATTGCGCGCGGATCCATCAGCCGCCCCGCAGTCTCGAGCGGGTACTCCGCCATCTGCCTTAGCTCCCGGGCGAGGCCCGGTTCGAGTCGGGCAAGTGCGGTGTCACGCTGTTCTTCATTCATCCAGCTCAGCATCGCGATTGCACGGACGGGCTCAATGGCGGAAAGCTCGTCACGCGTCGATTGTTCCGGCAGCGCCAGCAAAACCTTCGCAGCAAGACGCGGTTCGACCTGCTCCAGCAGCGGCGCCGAGTATCTCACCGGCTCGCGGCGAATGAGGCGCGCAATCTCCTCGACCGGCAGGTCCTCCAGGTGGCGGGCGGCCTCCTGTGGAAAGTCGCGGAGATATCCGCGAGCGAGAGCAGTCATCGCAGCAGACGCTTCAGCCTGCATCGCGAACCTCCGCGCTCGACGTTTGCGTTTCCATCGAACGGTCGGTGGCGGCTGCCGCTGCAGCGACTCCGGCTACCACTCCCGTTGCGCCGAGCTGAAAGAGCTCTCCAAGTGCTCGCGCCGTGAGCAGCGACGGATCCAGTGAGCGGTCCGCCGCCTCCCGCTCGAGCCTGCGGAGCGTCTGGTACCTGATTGCGCCGAGCAGGCGGCCGTCCCGATCCACGACGGGCATCGCGTGAAAGCGGTGCCAGCCCGGGTGTGCCCGCACGAGTGCGCCTGGCATCCACGCCGAAATGCTCTCGACGTCCCGGTGCATCGCGGCGCTGACAGGGTCGCGGGAGCGAGCCAGCATCAGCTCGGGGATGTCGAGCACTCCCGCAAGGCGGTGCTCTTCGTCGATCACGTAGACGTAATAGAGCAGATCGCGCGCGGCCGATCGAAGCCGCGTCCGTGCGTCCGCGACGATGATATTTCCGGGCACCTGAAATACCGATGGGTCCATCACGGCGCCCGCGGTGCCTTCCGGAAAAGCCAGCATTCGCAGGAGCGGCTCACGGGTGGCGGCGGGTAGCGCCGCGATGAGTCCGTCGCGAATGCCTGCGTCGAGCGCACGGACCACGGGCGCCACATCATCGGCGATACTTTCGGCGACTACCGCAGCGGCTTCGTCCGACTCGAGATGACTCAGGCAGGCGGCTGCGCGTAGCGGTGTCATTTCACGGATGACTCCCGCCGCCGTGCGAGCCGGGATCTCGCCGAGCACGGACGCCGCAGCAACGGCGGGCATCTGCTCGAGCGCCATTGCGGCGCGCGACGGATGTGATTCGAGAAATGCCCGGGCGAGCCGGGCTTCGGCAATCATGACGCGCCGCCCTTTACAATCAGCGTCGACGGCATCTCGCCAAACTGTTTCGCGGGTACGACGACACGTCCTTCCGCCGCGTTAAGGATCACGGATGTGCTCGTGAGCTCGGCGATCGTTCCTTCGATTCCGCCAACGCTGACGGTCTGCCCGACTTCGTAAGTCTGCCTGAGGTAGTGCGAGCCGATAATGTTGCTCACCGCGGTGCGGGCACCGAGCCCGAATGCGATCGCGAATCCGCCGAGCATCGCGGCGAGAGCGACAGAGAAGATTGCGGTGAGGAGCGTGATGTCGACTCCCATCTCGGCAACTGCGATCAGCGCCGCCGCGATGATTATCGCGATGCGGACTATCTGCCCGAGTCCGGGTGCGAAGGATGTCCCCGCGCCTGCCGCGGCAGCGGTAACGGCGCTGCGCGCGACGCCGCCAATGACGAGCCCGGTGACGAGTATCAGTACTGCGCCGAGCACGCGCGGGACAAAATCCGAGATGCTCGCGACGGCTGAGCTGAGGAGCGGAAGGCCCAGGGCATCCGCGGCCGTCGCGATGAAGAAGAGCAGGACGCCCCAGAACACAACGGCGCCGACTATCACCGAGACATGTCGCTCGCGGGCGAATCCGGCAAACGATGTCCGGAAGTCGTGCCCGGGCATGGCGCGGTCGAGGGCCGAGACAAAGCGCACCGCGAGCGCGCGGAGAAGGATTGCGAGAAGTCCTCCGACCACGAGCAGCACCAGGGCGGTGACTAGGCGGGACTGGTTCAGCAAGAACCACTGCCCGATGTCGGACATCGAACGATGTGCGTTGGTGGTGAGCTCGGTTTGCATCGTCACCTCATCTTGGTGGGCAGGTGTCTGGTGGGGAGCAAGGAGTGGTCCGGCGCAGAGTTACTGGCTGCGGACTGCGGACGTACTGCGGACACGGACTGTGACTACTACGGACACGGACGTGACTGCAGTCCACAGTGGTCGGAAGTCAGAGTCCGCAGTACGTCCGCAGTCCGCAGTCAGTAAAAATGGCAAGTGTTTCATCGCGCCTACTCGTATATTAGAGCGTCCTTCACCACTGCCATTGAACCCCGCGGTCATACAATGTCAAGACTCGACAGTGCCCTCAGCGATTGAAGCAAACCGTCTCGGCAAGCGCTTCGGAATACGCTGGGTGCTGCGGGGAGTTTCGTTCGGCGTCGAGAGGGGAGAGACAGTCGCGCTCATGGGGCCGAACGGAAGCGGCAAGAGCACGGTCCTGAGAGTTCTCGGAACGCTGATCAAGTCAAACGCCGGAAGCGCGGGCGTCGCAGGCTTTGATGTGGGACGCGATGCGCAGGAGGTGCGCGCCCGGGTGGGATACCTGGCGCACACGCCGGGTCTCTACGACGACCTCACGGCGCGCGAGAACCTCGAGTTCGCGGCGGATATGCTTGGGCTCCCTAACTTGTCAGTCGAGAGCACGCTCGAGCGCGCCGGACTAGGTGACGTTGCGGGGGCGCGCGTTCGCGGATTTTCCGCCGGGATGCAGCGGCGGCTCGCACTCGCGCGTCTCATGATGAGAACTCCCGAGGTGCTTCTGCTCGACGAGCCGTACGCGAATCTCGACGAGGCCGGAGTCGAGCTGATGAATTCCGTGATCAGCGACGTCATCGCTTCGGGAGGAGCGGCGCTGCTGGCTCTTCACGAGCTTGCCCCCGCCCGCGCGATCCTCGACCGCACCCTCACGCTTGCCGACGGCCGGATATCGGCTGGCGATCGGCAGCTCGCAGCCGCGTTCTGATGGCGGCGCGTGACGACTGGCGGCGCGTTCGCGCAATCGCCCGGAAAGACCTGACCACGGAGCTCCGCGCCAAGGCCGGCTTCAATGGCGTCGTATCGCTGGCGGTGACAATTCTCGTCCTGCTCGGCCTTTCGCTGGGTCCGGACGGTGAGGCTCTTCGCAATGCCGCGGTCGGCGCGGTCTGGCTTGCGACACTTTTTTCCGGCGTGCTTGCATTCAACAGGTCGTTCCAGGTGGAGCTCGAAGGCGGCGCGCTCGAGCCGCTGCTGCTTTATCCCGGCCCCAGGTGGACAATCTTCGCCGGCAAGCTCGTCGCCAACCTGGTATTCGTCAGCCTGATGGTCATCGTCGTGATGGGGGTGGGAATCGTCCTGTTCGGCATCACCATCCCGGACCGCTGGCTGGCGCTGATCGGCGTCACCGCGCTCGGAGTCGTCGGACTCGTCGTTCTGGGAACGTTCTACGCGTCGATGTCCAGCCGGAGCACGGCGCGGGAGGTATTGCTTCCGCTGCTGTTGTTCCCGATGCTGGTCCCGGTGCTCCTCGCTGCGACAAGTGCGTCGAAGGCATTGCTCGGCGCCGATCTCATGCAGGAGTCGGGTGCCTGGGTCCGGCTATTGATCGGGTATGACCTTGTCTTTCTCATTGCGACTTTCATTGCATTCGAACATGTCATCGAGGCCTGACCCGGAGACACATGGTTGACCCGAACTTATCGTCCCTTTCAGATCCGGCGGCCCCGCCCCGCACGAGCGTTTTGCTCGGTGTCGCCGCTTTCGCGGCGGTGGTAGCGGCGCAGTCGTTCGCCATAGCGACGTCGCCGGCGGAAGGCGACATGGGGCATCTTCAGAAGATCATGTACGTCCACGTTCCGGGTGCGTGGATGGCGTTCGTTTCATTTTTCGTAGTTCTCGTGTTCAGCGTGCTCTACATGGCGCGACGGCGCGAGAACGACGATCTCGTCGCTGCATCTGCTGCCGAGGTCGGCGCGATTTTTACCGGTCTCACGCTCGCGCTGGGGATGATCTGGGGAAAGCCCGCATGGGGGGTCTGGTGGGTGTGGGACGCGCGGCTGACGTCCACGCTCGTGCTGTTTCTCATCTTCGTCGGCTACCTTTCTTTGCGCTCCTTCGTGGATGACGCGGGTCAGAGAGCCCGGTGGAGCGCGGCAGTCGGAGCCATCGGGGCGATCAACGTTCCGATAGTTTACATGTCGGTGAAATGGTGGCGGACTCTTCATCAGCCGCCGTCAAGCCCTGCGACGCTCGACTCCGCGTACACGATGGGCCTTCGGCTCAATGCGATTGCGTTCCTCCTGGTGACCATCTGGTTCATCCGGAAGCGATACGAGATAGCCCGGCTTGAGCGGGGAGTCGAGAATCTGGCCGAGGCGGCCGCAATGGAGGGGAAGTGAACGTTACGGAGATGAATCAGACTTTCATCATCGCCGCATACTCGTTGACGTGGGCGGTGCTGCTTGGCTACCTCGCGCTCCTCCTTCGGAGGAGTGCCGGTGCGCGGAAGCATTTTGAGCGCATGGCCGGCGGTAAACCAGGGGAAAACTCGTAATGAAGAAAAAATGGATCGCCGGCGGACTCGTGTTGATGGTCGCCGTGTTCGGCTGGCTTCTCTTCGGGGGGCTCGAGAAGAACGTAGTGTTCTTCCTGACTCCGCAGGAGCTTCTGGCGAAGGGGCCTGACGGCGTCGGGGTACCCGTTCGTCTCGGGGGTCAGGTGAAGCCCGGCTCGATGGTCTGGGACGCGAAGACTCTCGACCTCAGGTTCACCGTCACCGACGGAGCGAAGGAGGTGCCGGTACAGTCGACCGGCGCGCCGCCGCAGATGTTCCGTGATGGAATGGGCGTGATCGTCGAGGGACGCGTAGGCCAGGGGGGAGTTTTTCACGCGACGAACCTGATGGTCAAGCACTCGAATGAGTACCGCGCGCCAGCGCCGGGTGAGGAAGCCCACGAGAAGTACAAGACACTGATGCAGCAGGGCACTCTGTGACCGGCACAATCGCGCACAGCGCGCTGCTGGTGTCGGTCGGTGTCCTTGCTCTTGGCGTGATCCTGACACCGGTGGCGGTTCGCTCCGGCCGGCGCGAATGGCTTCAACTGGTTTACGGTGCCGCCTACACGAACTTCCTGCTGGTGACGATTGCGACCGTGGCTATGGTCTACGCTCTCGTCACGCACGACTTCTCCGTCTCCTACGTGGCGGCGGTGGGAAGCCGCTCAACCCCGCTCCTTTTCACGATCATCTCGCTGTGGGGGGCCCTCGAAGGCTCGATTCTTTTCTGGGCGTGGGTTCTTGCGATGTACGCGGCTGCTGTCGTCTGGCTTCACAGCCGCAAGCCGGGGAATCTCATTCCCTACGCGACGATGACGATCCTCGCGGTTGCAGCATTCTTCGCGATTCTTCTCGTCGGTCCGGCCGATCCATTCCGCCCGGTCTTCCCCGTTCCCGCGGACGGGCCGGGACCGAACACGCTGCTGCAGAATCACATCCTGATGGCGGTGCATCCGCCTTTGCTCTATCTGGGCTACGTCGGGATGACCGTTCCCTTCGCCTTTGCGATCGGAGCAATCGTATCGAACGAAGCAACATCCAACGAGTGGACACTGCTCTCCAGGCGCTGGATGCTCGCTTCGTGGGGTTTTCTCACCGCGGCGATTATCGCCGGCATGTGGTGGTCGTATGAGGTGTTGGGCTGGGGCGGCTACTGGGCCTGGGATCCTGTGGAGAATGCGTCGTTCCTGCCGTGGCTAACCGCCACCGCATATCTGCATTCGGTGATGGTGCAGGAGCGGCGAAACATGCTCCGGTTGTGGACCCTCAATCTCTGTGTCGCGACGTTCGTCCTCACGATCCTCGGGACGTTCCTCACGCGGTCAGGAATTCTCTCGTCGGTTCACGCGTTCACGACCGGGTCGATCGGCTACTACTTCCTCGGCCTCATCGCCGTCGTGCTGGCGGCCACGCTCGTGCTCGTCGCGGGGCACTCCGATCGCATCCGGACTCCCGGGAAGCTCGGAGGAGCTGCTTCGCGCGAAACTGTTTTCCTTCTGAACAATCTCTTTCTGACGGCGGTGATGCTCACCGTGCTTATCGGGACGCTGTATCCCCTGATCGCTGAAGCGATAAGGGGGGTGAAGGTCAGCGTGGGAGAACCGTTCTTCAACCGGATGACGATTCCGGCGATGGTTGCGCTGATCTTCCTGATGGGCGTCGGGCCATCGCTACCCTGGGGAAGCACGACCTGGGCCGATGCCCGGAAGCGCCTCGCCCCGCCGCTTGCCGGCGCGTTGATAATGGCGGTGATAGCTATCGCGGTGGGCACTCGCAGCATTTACGCGCTTCTCGCATTCACGTTCGTCGGCTACGCCGCGATGGGAAACCTGCGCGAGTACTGGGTCGGCATGCGCGCTCGTCGGCGCGCGCACGGCGAGAGCTGGCCGACCGCGCTGACTCGCCTGGTGCGCGGCAATCGCAGGCGTTACGGCGGCTACGTCGCCCACATCGGCATTCTCTTCGTCGCCGTTGGTGTCACCGCGTCGTCAGCGTTCCGGACAGAGCGCGAGGCGACGCTCCTTCCAGGCGAGACGCTGACCGTCTCGGGAAAAACTGTGCGCCTCAAGGGAGTCTGGGGGCGTGAGGAGCCGCAGCGTTCTGTGATCGGAGCGACGCTCGATGTACTCGGCAAGGACGGCGCGGTCACGGGAACACTCGAGCCGCGAATGAATTTCTACCGCGTGTCCGACCAGCCGGTGCCTACTCCTGACGTGAAGAGCAGCATCAAGGGTGATCTCTATGTAAACCTGATGGCCTTCGAGGCAAACGGGGCGAATGCGACAATCAAGGTGATAGTCGAGCCGCTCGTTCCGTGGATATGGTTCGGGGGACTGGTGATAGTGATCGGCTCGATAATCGGAATGTTCCATAGCGGCCGGCGCGCGGTGCCGGTCAGAAAAGCGCCGGCGAGCGCACCTTCGGATCCGCCCGAGACGGCGCCGGAAGACGAAATCGTCGAGGCGCTGACTTGAACTGGAAGCGCTCGATCATCGCGCTTCTGGCGTCGGCGCCGGTTCTTGCGCTTTTCGCGTTCGGCTTCACCCGCAACCCGGCGGAGATTCCGTCGCCGCTGCCGGGCCGTCCGGCGCCACCTTTCACACTCGCAGTCCTGACAGCGGGAGAAGGTTCGCATGCGCGCACGCCCGGAGACACGATCCGCCTGAGCGAGCTTGCCGGGAAGGTCGTCGTGGTGAACTTCTGGGCATCATGGTGCCTGCCATGCCGCACCGAGCACAACGCCCTCTCCGAGGCCGCGCGATACTACTCCGACAAGCCGACCCAGTTCATCGGGGTTCTCTACAACGACAGCCCGTCGGCCGGAGTGAGATGGATTGGCGAGCTCGGCGGAATGAGTTATCCGGCTGTGACCGACGTCGAATCGCGCACCGCGATCGATTACGGGCTCTATGGCGTGCCGGAAACGTTCATTATCGATCCTGCCGGAAGGGTTGCCCACAAGCATCTCGGACCGATAACCGGTGACGTACTGCGCCGCGTGATCGATTCAGTTCTCGTCAGCTCCGGCGTGGCTGACAGTGTTGTCGCAGGTGCCGGGTGAGGAGGCGCGCCGCGTTTTTCGCGGTGCTCGCCGTCGCTGCGCTCCTCGCTGGTGCGTCCGGCGCACAGACAACCACGGGAACATCAGCGCCCGGGCGATCATCAGTCAGTACGGACTCGGCTCTCGAGGCCAGAACTTCGGCGGTGGCGGCAACGCTTCGCTGCCCGGTGTGTCAGGGCGAGTCGATCCAGGATTCTCCGTCCGAGCTTGCTCAGCAGATGCGCGCCGTCGTGCGGGAGCGCCTGCGCGCAGGGGAGAGCCCCGAGGAGATAAAGGCCTACTTCGCGTCGAGATACGGTGAGTGGATCCTGCTCGAGCCGAAGATGACAGGTCTCAACATCGTGCTTTACATTCTTCCGGTTGTCCTCGTCATAGGGGGATTGATTCTCGTGGTAGCTCTGGTGAGAAAGTGGACAAGGCCGGTATGACTGACTCTGCCATGAAGCCGCGTTTCTGCAGCGAGTGCGGATCGCAATTGTTGCCCGGAGCGCGGTTCTGCCAGGATTGCGGCGCCGCGCCTGGGCGACCCTCCCCCTCTTCTGACACCCGCGAATCACTGCCTCCCTATCTCCGCTGGGGTGTCCCAGCCGCCGGGATCGGCGCATTGATTGTGGTCGCTGCATTCCGGGTGGGCTCCACCGGACCCGCGCCGGAGCAGCTGAGCGGAGTTCCGCTCAGCTCGGGAGCGATGGCCGCGCCTGATATCTCCGCGATGTCGCCCTCTGAAAGAGCTGACCGCCTGTTCAACCGTGTGATGCGCCTATGGAGCGATGGGAAGACCGACAGCGCCGCCTTCTTCGCACCGATGGCGATCTCGGCGTTCGAGGCAATTTCGCCGATGACGGCCCATACACGGTACGACATGGGTCTGGTCGCTCTGGTTTCGGGCGACATTGGGAAAGCAGCGGCGCAAAGCGAGTTGATTCTGAGCGAGCGGCCCACCCATCTGCTGGGCCTGTCGCTTGCCGCGCGCGTCGCTGATGCACGCGGAGACGCGGCGGCGGGCAGGGCGCTTCGCCAGCGGATGATAGCCGCGGAGCAGTCTGAGCGCGCCGCGGGACTTGCCGAGTACACCGACCACGACGCTGACCTTCGAGCGGCAATCGATTCCGCCCGGGGCCGCTGACCGCCTGTTCGGCAGATTCGCCGGCTCAGGCCTCCAATCCGGCGCGGAACCCGAAAAAATGCTTTCGGAATGCAGGGGTTTCCCTGACTGCCGGTATCGAGGGGTATCCGTATAGTTACGGAGTAGCTTGTGCGCTTCAGATAAGTGACGTGACGTTCGCCGGAGCCAGCAATGTTCAGGGTGCCATCAGTCAGGTCCGCGTCTCTGCAGTATGGTGTATGGCTTATTGTGGCAATCGCCCTTGGCGCTTGCGCCGGCGATAAGATCGTTTACCGGGACCGCGAGCCATTCAATACTCCCCCGGATGCCGCGCGCGGATTCCTCGGCTACTACGACGCTGCCAAAAAGCAGACCACGTGCGGAAACTGCCATGCCGATTACCAGGCGTCCTGGGTAACGACCGCTCACGCGAGCGCCCATGCAACCCTCAACGCCAGCACCGCGAAGAGGGCAGAGTGCTTCACCTGTCACACGGTGACCGGAAAGGGAAATGTCGCGGGCGCCGCGGCGGCTGGTCACGACGCGGTCCAGCTTGCCGCGTATTTCGACGTGCAGTGCGAGAGTTGCCACGGACCCGGGCTCGAGCACGTTGAAGGCGTAGGGCAGGGAGTCGTGGTGCGTCCGCTCGCCAAGGTTGGAATGAGCGGCACGGGCAACTGCGGCGACTGTCATTCGGGCGCGCACCAACCGTACGTGGAAGAGTGGAAGGCTTCACGGCACGCCACTATCCCCTCGGGCACACGCGCTACGAATGCGACATGCACTGGCTGCCATGAGGGCCGGCAGGCGCTGGCCCGCTTCGGGTCAGAGGCCAATTATCAGGAGAAGGCAGCGGCGACTGACTACCAGTCGGTCACTTGTGCTGTTTGCCACAATCCGCACGGGTCGGAAAACCCCAGCCAGCTGCGGTTCGCCGTGACGTCTCCGGATCCCGACCGAAACCTGTGCATGCGGTGTCATATGCGGGTTTCACAGCCAACAGCCTCGGGGGGATCACCCCATGCTCCTCAGGGGGCTGTGCTGATGGGTTTCGCAGGCTACCGGCCACCGGGATTCGAGTATGATTCGGCGCGCATCTTCGGGTCGCACGCCACCGAGGCAAATCCGAAACTCTGTGCCGGCTGCCACATCGCGAAGTTCACGGCTACCGACAAGCTCACCGGAGCGTTCACATTCCAGGCGACAGGCCACCTGATGCGGGCGATACCCTGCCTCGACGGGGCGGGCAAGCCGACTGCTGACAAGACGTGCGCGTACACGGCGACAGCCCGGTCATGGCAGACATGCACCGGATGTCACACCAACGCGGCAGTTGCAGCGACTCTGTTCTCGACTGTCCGGAACAGGATGAAGTTCCTCGCTGACCAGCTCTGGACGAATCTCAACAACGACGGCACTCTCCAGGCAGCTCCGGTCGATGGTGGCCTGCTTGCGACCATCAGGTCGACTCGCCCGGGCGAGTGGAACGCCAGCGACAACAGGGTGACGCCGGCTGAAGGAGCCGAGTTCAATGCACGGCTCTGCGGCGAGTACAACCAGTCGACCGCCGACAACTCGAAGGGGGTTCACAATCCCTTCCTGTGCGAGGCGCTTCTTACCGCGACAATCAATTTCGTCCGGCAGCACTACAACCTGCCGGCAGCGTCAGTCGCACTACAATCGCGCATAGACACACCCATCAGCGGAGAGCTGAAAGCAACCATGCACGTATCGCGCACTTCCCTGAGGTAGTTGACTCCGATCGCGCTCTTCAGCTTGATCGCAGCACAGTCAGACAGCCTCGGCCGAGCGGGAAGCTCGGCCGAGGCGCTTCAGGATGCGCACGTCTCGGCGCTGGATTCGATCCGCGTGGAGTCGCCCTTACCTGACGGAGTCGCGCAGGTTGTCAGGTTCCTTCTCTCCTCCGTTCCGTCGTGGGTGCAGATCGGCGGGATCATCCTTGCAGCCGTGGTCGGCCTCGCCGTTGCCTGGCTGATCTTCTCGAGGCGCCGCTCGATCCTGGGGTGGGTGAGGACGCGCTCGACGCCTGTAAAGGTCGGCATCGGAGTCGCGGCAGTGGTGGGTCTTTCCGGCGCCGGCACTGCTGGCGCTGTCAGCTGGAACTACACGCAGCACTCCAACGACTTCTGTGTCGCCTGTCACGTGATGGATCCTGCAGTCGAGCGAATGACTGGCGGCACGAGCAAGCACGCCGACCTGTCGTGCCACGACTGTCACCAGCAGTCGGTCGCTGCAAGCGCCTGGCAGCTCTACCTGTGGGTGCTCGAACGGCCCGAGGACATCCAGAAGCACGCCAGCGTCCCAAATCGCGTCTGCGAGACATGTCACGTTACGCAGGATACCGCTGCATGGCAGCAGATCGCATCGACCGCCGGACATCGGGTTCACCTCGAGTCGGACTCCATAGTCCTGAAGGAGATCCGGTGCGTTGAGTGCCATGGCACCGAGCTCCATCAGTTCCAGCCGGCGACGATGACCTGTGGCCAGAGTGCCTGTCACAAGCCGACCGACACAGAAGTCGTGCTTGGGAAGATGGCGGGGCAGACTGTGCGGCACTGCACGAGCTGTCACGAGTTCACCGCTGTGGTACCGGTGCTCGCGACGCTCGATTCAGCTCGCGGAACGCTGGTTCCCGGTACGTCACAGTGTCTCGGGTGTCACGAGATGCAAAAAGTGCTCGCCGATTTCGAGGCAGGGCTTGATCCGCACGGGGGAAAGTGCGGCATGTGCCATAACCCTCACACTCAGGAGACGCCACAGGCCGCCGCGCTGACCTGCGCTACGTCCGGCTGTCACTCGAACTGGCGGGAAGAGCCATTCCACTCGGGAGAGAATCACAGACGCGTTGGCTCGCAGTGTCTCCTCTGCCACCAGCCTCATCGCGCGAAAGTCGACGCCAGCGGCTGCGAGGATTGTCATCGCGACGTACGTGCGCGCGGCCCGCGCAGGCCTCCATTGCCATTCGACACGAGCGCCGCGCTGCGCCGGTCGAATGCCGAGGAGCCGCGTGTGATCCTTGGCTCGCACGACACTTCGCCACAGGAGCCAGTCAGGCTCGCGTTTTCGGGCATCGGAGAAAAATCGGCGATGACGAGCGACGCTTTCCGGCTCACATTCGATCCCCCGCCCGTCGTGCACGGCTTTTATCCGGGAGTCGATCCTCCTCCCGCGCCGCCCGCTGCGCCCGACAGCTTTCCGCATTCGAGGCACGAGCATCTGGCGTGCCTCGTGTGTCATCAGACTCAGATAGGGCAGGGCCGCCTGACATTCGAGCGGCCGCGTGGATGCGCGATCTGCCATCATCAGGCCCCGGCAAGGTCGAGATGCGCGCAGTGCCACGAAACCGCGGAATTCACGGCGCCGATCACGGCGAACGCCGTTGTGACTGTGCCCGGCCATTCGCCGCGCCCGCGCTCCGTGGAGTTCCGGCATTCGACTCACTCCAGTCGCACCTGCCTCGAATGTCATACCACGCCGGTGACCCTCGCGCCTTCGCCAGCCAAGGCGGTCTGCAAGGATTGTCATGAGGACCACCATACCGCGAACCAGACGTGCTCCACTTGTCACGCCGCAGCTCAGCCTGCCACGGCTCACAAGACGCTCGAAGCAGCTCACCGGCGCTGTGACGCCTGTCACACGGCATCGACTGTCGCAGTGCTGACGCCGACGAGAAACTTCTGCAGCACCTGCCATATCAAGCAGTCAACGAATCACTACGACAACAAGGAGTGCTCGACCTGCCACTTCCTCGCTGAACCCTCGGAGTACAGGTCAAGGCTTCTGACCCGGTTGCCCAGGTGATGCGGGCAGCACGATGGGCCGTCGCTTCAGCAGCGCTCGCCTATGCTTTCCCGGCAGCTGCGCAGGATTACCGGTTGCGCATCGACGCACGAGCGCAGTCAGTATGGTTTCGCGGGCTCACGCCCGACAGTGTTCTGGCCTCAACCGTTGTCACATCTTCCGGGGGCGGTCTCCAGACAGCCGACGGCCATGCTGTCAGGTGTGGGGCGGGATTGTACTGCTTCTTCTTCAGACCCGGCCCCGCGCTGCGCGGAATACCGGTTGCGACGACGGCCAGTGCCACGGCCTGGGGGCTGGGCGTGGAAGGGCTTTCGCTGCGCGGCACCGTGCGCGCAATTGCAGACCTGGGCGGCGATGACGTCTGGCCTGGTACCGAGCCCAACCTTCAGTTGATAGAGGGCTTACTCGAGTTTCAGCGAGCGGCGCTGACGGCCCGCGCGGGACGGCAGCTCGTGTCGTCGCGGCTCGAAGGCATGGGCTTCGACGGAGGCTGGCTTCGATACAGGTTTGACCGCGCCTCCCTCGAGCTTACCGGCTATGGCGGGTGGGGACTTGGACAAGCAGTCGCAGTTTCGCCACTGAACCCCGCGCTGAATCCTCTCGACGAATGGAGGCCGCGCGACCGCCAGATCGTTGCCGGAGCCGAGGCGGCGCTGCTCTATCGCGACATCGACATGCGCGCAGAATACAGGCGGGAGATAGACCCCGAAGACGACTACTTTGTGTCGGAGCGCGCCGCCCTCTCGCTCGGAGCCCGCGCAAGGGCAATCCGGATACATGGCGGCCTCGACTACAACATTGCCGAGGGTCATCTCGGCAATGCCGACATGACGCTGACCTACCTGCAAAGGCGATACTCGGTTTCTGCCGGCGCACGGCGCTATCGGCCGTACTTCAGCCTCTGGACCCTGTGGGGCGCTTTCAGTCCCGTCCCGTACAACGCAGTGAACGTTTCAGGCGAGATGCGCGTCACCGGCAAGGTGTCGATCAACGGCCGCGCGGAACGCTATCGATACGAGAGCGCCGAGGTGTCCACCGGGCTCGTTCCGCAGCTCGAAGATCGCGGATGGCGAGCGAGACTCGGCGCAAATGCGGCGCTGAGCGATCGACTGGCGTTCGACGGCAACTTCGGCATCGAACGCGGTCCTGGCGCATCGGCTCGCTCGGCGGATGCGTCAGTCTCATACACGCCTGGCGAGCGAGTCTCGATCGACGTGTATGCTGGAACTCTTTCACGGCCGCTCGAGCTTCGCTACTACGACGCGACAAGCCGCTGGATCGGCGGTCGTGCACAGGTTCAGATGGGCGAGCAGCGCCGGGTCTGGGCCGACGTCGCCGCAGTAGGCGATGATCGCGACCGCCCCGACGCGGGCGCCTCGTCGCTCGACCAGTTTCGAATCCGGGCGGGCGTGAGCCTCGCATTCGGCTCGGGAGCCGACCGGACCCGGCTTCCGCCAGCGAGACCGACGCGCAGATGACCTCGATGCGCCGAGTCGGCCCACTTGTCACGCTCGCGCTTCTCGCGGCGGGAGCGCTGTTCGCGGCTCCCCTCGTAAGCCGTGCGCCCGACGACCGGTTCCCGCATCAGGAGCACGCAAACTTGTTCCCGCTTTGCTCGACTTGCCATGCCGGGGTCGTCGAAGCGGGTGAGCCAGTCTACCCCGAGCCCGTGCGGTGCGCGGCGTGTCATGACGGGGTTGTCGAGCCACGGATCGAGTGGAAGCACCCAACAGGTCCCCGACCGGGGAATCTCAGGTTCACCCACTTCAAGCACGACAGCGCCGTCACCCTGAATCATCCGGGAGACAGCGCGATGATCCGCGACTGTTCAGCATGCCACAACCAGGCGGGCACAATCAGGATGGCGGTGCAGAACGCAGTCGTCGGCCAGTGTCTCGCGTGCCACGGATTGAAGGAGCCGCACGTCGATGTCGCGAGCAGGGAATGCGCTACATGCCATGTTCGCCTGACCGAGGCACCGGGCCTCACACGCGAGGACATCGCGCAATTTCCGCGACCCAGCTCGCACGATTCACCCGGATTCTCTGAGCGGGGCCACGGCATTCTTGCGCGCGCGTCGAACGGGTCACCGCGGCAATCGGGAATCGCGGCGAGCTGCGCAACATGCCATGCTCGCAACCTTTGCCTCTCGTGCCACGTGAATGCGACCGAGTCACCGGTGATCGCAGCCCTCGATGTGGACGGCCGGTCGCCGGTATTCGCCGGTTCAGCGCGCGTCCCGCCCAGCCATCTGGCTGGCGGATTCATGCGGCATCACGGTCGTGACGCACAGCGTGGCACCGCGACGTGCGCCACGTGTCACACGCGGGAAAGCTGCCTGACTTGTCACGTGGGAACGCCGACGCGAACGATTGCCGCACTGCCCGTTGCAGGACCGGGACGGGCGGCAGGAGCTCAGCTCACCCGGACACCGCCGCCCAGTCACACGATAGAGTTCAGGGAGGGGCATGGCTCCGAGGCGAATGCCCGTCCGCGGACGTGCGAGACTTGCCACGTGAGATCCAGCTGCCTCGAGTGCCATCGACCTGACGGCGTGGGATCGCAGTCGCGTTACCATCCGCAGAATTTCCTCACCCGCCACCCGAGCTCGGCTTACGCGCGTGAGGCGAATTGCAGCGACTGCCACAACCCGGCGCAGTTCTGCCAGGCGTGTCACCAGCAGTCTGGTCTTGTGGCGACGGCGCGCATCGGTACGGCAGGTTATCACGACGCGTTCCGCGGATTCAGTCTCGGGCACGGTCAGGCCGCGCGACAGAGTCTGGAGTCCTGCGCATCATGTCACGCCGAGCGCGACTGCACGGCATGCCACTCCGCCATTGGAGGCGGCTTCAGGTTCAACCCGCACGGTCCGGGGTTCAACCCGGAGCGGGCAAAATCGAAGAATCCATCGGTGTGCATCGCCTGTCATGGGCGGGCAATTCCGGAAGGTCAATGAGATCAAGGGAGAGGTTCAAAGGATGACTGTCAAACGTTCTGGTGTCGTGTTCGCCTGCTTCGCTATCATTGCCTGCAAGGGCGATGAGTCGCCGAAAATGCCGCTTGGCGCGCAGATGGGAGCGGATCAATCGCTGGTCTCGCCGATTGGAGGCGCGGCGAAGGCCGCGCTCGATAGCGGGAATCTGCTGTTCAGGGCGAAGGCGTATGACCTGGCGCTCGAGCAGTACGGCCGGTCAGCGGAGCTCGCTCCAGGCGAAATCGCGCCTCTGCTCGGCATCATGATGGTCGCTGACGTGACGAAGGACTCCAAGCTTGCGGAGGCGACCCGGCCGAGAATTCGGAAGTTGAACCCGGCCGTCGCAGACTCGTCGCCGGCGATGTCGCATTCGAAGATCATCGAAGGGCATCCCCCCGTAACAGGGACCCCGCCATCGACCTGAAGTGAGGCACTGCTGGCGCACGGGTTCAGCCGCGGTATGTTCCCGCTCACGCTGATTGAAAACCAACCTTCAGAAAGGGAGCATCATGTCCAACCGGATCCTCGTCCTCGCCGCTGCCGCCCTGGTTGCAGCGTGTACGACAGCCGCGCCCAACACGGCAGCCGACGAAGCCGCGCTCAGAGCTGTCTCCCTGCAATGGTGGGACAAACACAACGCAGGCGATGCTGATGGAGTGGCGGCGCTTCACGCCGAGGATGCGATCGTTCTGGCACCGGGAGTTCCGGCAGCCGTCGGGCGCCCGGCGATTCGTGAGTTCATGGCGGGTGATATAGCCACCACGAAGGCTGCCGGCCTCACTTCAGGAGGCGAGGTCACAGCCGTCGGGGCCGCCGGCGATCTGGGCTGGGCGAGCGGCACCTATTCCGCCACAGATGCATCCGGGGCCACGGTCGACACAGGCAAATTCCTTACGGTATATCGGCGAGCCAATGGCGAATGGCTGATCATTCGCGACACCTGGAATTCCGATGCAGCCGCGGCGCCGGCAGCCGCGCCTGTCCCGAATCCCGCCGGGTGACGAACTGGCAGGGGCACCATCGGTCGGCGAGCCCCGCACTCCGGGGCTCAGCCGGCTTCATGCCTCTATCGAGACTTCGTCGCCAACGGTTGCCAGGCCCCGCGACACCGTCGAGGCGTAGACGCCAAGCTGAGACTCCCGCGCATCGGCGATCGCGCGCAATACTGACGGATTCTTTCGGCAAGTAACGGGGTCGACGTTCACCGTTATGCAGCGCTTGTCGCGCTTGTCGACTCTCATGGACATTCCGCCGATTCGCAGAACGCGACCCACCCATTCGTCCTCGGTGAAGCTGCTGCCATCGGATGCATCGACAACGAGGTTGGGACGAAACCGCCGCACATCGAGCTTGGCATCCGCGAGCGATGAGAGCCCCGCCACCGTCTGACTTGTGATCAGTGAAAGCGGGAACGCGTCGAAGATTCCGCGGTTCTGCTTCACCACCCGGGCTCCGTGCCCAAGCTCGCGCGCGAGAGCCGGATCAACGACATCGAGGTCTTCGCCCGACGGCGTGCGCACCATTGTAACAGACGTCTCCGGCGCTGCCGGGTCGACGAATCGGGGGACGTACTGCCACAGCTCAGGGGCCTGCCTCAGGGTCAGCCAAGGGAAACCGCTTCGCTCCATACCCTCGCGAACAAACGCCCAGCGCCTGTCGCCGTCAATTCCGTTCCATCCAATTTCTGCCCGGTCGAGCGACTGGGCAGCCATCGACTTCACCGGATACCTGAAAATCGCCGAAACGACGCCTACTCTCTGAGCTGTCATCGTTCCGGAGTCGCGCTGGACCGCTAGTGCCTTCTCGACGACGACTGGTCTCGAACCGGCCTGAACTCCGAGCTCGACCTGTAATTTGGCCACTCGCGCGACTGGGCAAGCGGCATTCCGACCCGGAACAGCACACCGACATCCTCGGCTATCGCCGAGAAATCCCAGGTTGCCTCGTCGTACTCGTCGCCGGGCTGATGATATGCGTCGCGCCGGTATTTCACCTCTGCCGCGCGCCCGGCCTCGGTGCCGCCGACCAGAAGATCAGCGCCTCCCTTTGTGTAAAGCATCGGCACGCCGCGCTTGGCCATCGGAAAGTGATCGGAGCGGAAGAAATAACCGGCTTCAGGGTTGGGATCGGGCGCGATTACGCGGTTGTTCGCTTCCAGTACTTCCTTCAACCAGTCTTCGAGCTCGCTCTGTCCATAGCCGATGACCAGCATGTCCCTGGCGCGTCCAATCGCGTAGGGCGCGTCGATGTTGAAGCCGGCGACTGTGGTTTCGAGCGGGTACACAGGATTCGCGGCGTAGTACTCGGAGCCAAGCAGGCCCTTCTCCTCGGCGGTCCAGAAAGCGAAAACTACGGACCGCTGAGTGCGCGGTGCGGCTGCGAAGAGACGCGCGAGCTCCAGTACCGACGCAACTCCATTTGCATTGTCGACCGCACCGTTATAGATGCTGTCGCCTCTCGCGTCGGGAGCGCCGACTCCAAGGTGGTCCCAGTGCGCGCCATAAATAATCGTCTCGTCGGGACGCGCTGATCCGGGGAGGCGTCCAAGGACGTTCATTGTGCGGATCGTCTGCCTCCGCACCTGGAAGTTCGCCGAGAAGGTGGCGTTTCCAAGTGCGACGGGCTGGAAGTCGCGTGTCTGCGCGCGCTTCTTGAGCGCTTCGAAGTTCTGGCCGACAGCCTCGAAGAGCCGGATCGCGTCGGCGCGTTGCACCCAACCCTCCAGCAGGGGGTGAACCTCCGCCGGATTTTCGCGAACGATGTCGAACATGGTGTTGGTGTTCGAGTTTTTTACAACATCCCAGCCGTATGACGCGGGCGCCGTCTCATGAACTATCAGAAGCCCGGCGAGGCCCTGTCGCGCAGCCTCCTCGTACTTGTATGTCCAGCGGCCGTAGTAGGTCATCGCCTTGCCGCCAAAATCACCCTGACCGGTCTCGAAATCGGGATCATTGACGAGGACGATTCCGACTTTTCCACGGACGTCCTGTCCCTTGAAGTCGTCCCAGCCCCGCTCGGGCGCCCGGATTCCGTAGCCGAGAAAAACAAGGGGCGCATCCTGGATGTTGACTCTGTCGACGTTCTGCATCGACGCGCGGACCGCGATCTCCTGGCCCTGAGTGAGCCGCACCACCTGGCCGTCGACATTCACCGACAGCGACGGAGTGCCGACGATATCGGACTGGCTCAACGGGACTTCCTGGAACCACGAGCCGTTCGGTCCGCCTGGCTCGACGCCCGCGGCCTGCAGCCGGTCGCGGATGTAATTGATCGTCATCTGCTCCGATGGCGTCGCCGGGGCTCTCCCGAGGAACGCGTCGGAGGCGAGCGTGCGAACGTCCGCCGCGATCCGTTCGGCGCTGGCGGCAGTGGAGGCGGGACCGTATCCACCGCGAGCAGCCGAGGTGCATGCGGTGACCGCAACGAGGGCGATGATCAGGCGGGCTTGCTTCATGACTTTCCTCTATTACCAGGGGCAGGGACTGATGAGCGAAAACGAAATATGCAATCTCCGTACGTGCATCCGCGACCTGCGAGGACGCGTTGCGAAGGAAATGCGCATATTTAGCGGCCCGATGCACGCTCAACTCCTGAACGCAGCTTCGCCTGATGACGGTGCGCACTTTCACTCCTGAGGATGTCGCAATTCTCGTTGCCACCATCATGAACGTTCGCGG
>JBBQZF010000029.1:0-20601 GCA_038208015.1 Gemmatimonadales bacterium | reverse complement strand
ATGGAATCGCGATCTCGAGATCGCCGCGGTGATCTGGCTCAGCGGCGTCACTCGCAAGTCGATCCTCAAGCTCGACAGCCTCGACTACCGCGAAAATCATCTCAGCTCCCTTCTCGCCAAGTACCAGGAAGCCGGCCCGCTCAACGGGGAAGTGTTCAACGCGCTGATCTCGAAGGTTCGCGGGCGCAGCAAGCTTCCGACGGGCCGCAACATAATAGTCTTCTCGCCCCATCCCGACGACGACGTCATCTCGATGGGCGGCATTCTCAACAAGCTTCACCAGAATGCAAACGACATTGTCGTCGCGTATCAGACATCGGGAAATATCGCCGTCTTCGACCATGAGGTTCGACGCTACGTCGACTTCCTGAGACGCTTCGACCGCGACTTCGCGAAGGCCGACGGCGACACGCGCCAGCTCATCGACGCCGTCGAGAAGTTCCTCGAAACGAAAGTGCCGGGCCAGGTTGACACTCCCGAGGTTCAGACGATCAAGCGTGGAATACGCGAGGCCGAGGCGGTTTCGGGCATCGAGACTTTCGGCATGAACCGCGACCAGGCGCGATTCCTCAACCTTCCGTTTTATCAGACCGGCAAGATCCGCAAGGATCCAATCGGTCCGGACGATGTGCGCATCACGCTCGCCCTGCTCGAGGAGCACAGGCCATCGCTCGTATTTGTGGCCGGAGATCTTTCAGATCCGCACGGCACTCACCGGATGTGCCTCGAGACAGTCGAGGCGGCGCTCAAGCAGTACTCGGGCGACCAGCCCGACATCTGGTACTATCGCGGCGCCTGGCAGGAATGGAGCGTCGCCGAAGCTGACGTGCTCGTACCGCTTTCAGAAGATGAGCAGAGGCGGAAGATTCTTGCGATCTTCAAGCACCAGAGCCAGAAGGATCGCGCGCCGTTTCCTGGCCAGGACGACCGGGAATTCTGGCAGCGCGTCGAGGAGCGCAACAAGAACACGGCGGCAGTTGTCGACCGCCTCGGCCTTCCGGAGTACTTCGCGATGGAGGCATACGTCGTAAGGCGCGACGGGATGCGCGTTCACCCGGAGACTGTCGCGACCAGCGCCCTCGGCGTCTCGGCTATGCGCCCCGCGTCAAGGGAGCGCGCGCACTGAAGGCGTAATGCTCGCGCGCAGGGCGAGCATCGAACCGGGATCATCGGTGATTATTCCGTTGATCCCGGCAAGCCACAGCTCCCGGGCCACCCGGATGTCATTGATCGTCCACACGTGAACGCGCACGCCGTATTTGCCCGCGATACGTGCGAATCGCGTCACCGGAAGTGGCATCCCGTAATAAGACATCGGCGTGCAGATCGCCTTGAAGCCGACAGGACCGGTTGACCGAGCCCCGAGACTTTCCTTCAGGATGCGAACCATTCCGGCGCGGGATGCTCCGCGCGCGATTTCCGAGCCGGCGAATACCCTCAGCGCTTCGGGCTTGAAGGAATCGACGAGAACTCTGTCGGTGGCATTGCGTCTCGTGAGTACTTCGAGAACGCCTGTCGCGGCGAGTGGCGCCTTTATCTCGACGATCATCGGGGTCGCCGGGAACGCCTCCAGGACTTCCTCGAATCGCGGAATGCGGTGACCGGCTCCGCGATAAGGAAACGTTTTTCCGCCGTCCTTCGTAAAGTTCGCGCCAGCATCGACCCTTCTCAGCTCATCGAAGGTCATCCGCGCGATCTCACCCCGGCCGTCCGTGGTGCGCATGATCGTCGGATCGTGATGCACGACGGGAATTCCGTCGGCACTCATGTGGACGTCGAACTCGATTGCGTCGGCGCCCAGCGCAACGGCCTGCGCGAAGGACTCGATTGTGTTCTCAGGCGCATGCGCGCGGTTGCCGCGGTGGCCGACAACAATTCGCGCACCCGGCTCGAGAAGGATGTTCATGCTGTGAAGATGGCAAAAGCAGGCGGAGCGCGCATGCGCCCCGCCTGCTTTCAACCACTGAGAATCAGAACGTGACCTGGAGCCGTGTCATGAGCAGCCTTCCGATCTCGCCGCCTCCGACGAACTCGACGTGCTTGTTGTTGAGAATGTTCGTCCCGAAGACCGAGAACAGCGCCCCGCTCATGAAGGCCGGGCGGAACGAGATGCCAGCGTCGAGAAGGTTGTACGTTGCGATGTTTCCGTTGATGAAGGAGAAGACCGGGAAGGCGGAGACGTGCCGGCCGCGCAGCTCACCCGACAGCCCGTTCTCCTGGTTGCGGTAGCGCACCGCCATCGAGCCCTTCTTCCCGGGCGCGTTCAGCGAGATGTCCTGGACTCCGCCGACTTCCTCCTTCGGGAAGAAGTCCTTGTTGACGTAGGAGAACGTTCCCTCGACGGAGAAGCCGCGGTCGAGGAGCAGTTCGGCGGCGAGGTCGCTTCCCCAGACATTCAGCTTTCCGAAGTTGCGGTAGGTGACGATGATGTCGCTGTTTGACGAAAGTGCGTCGCTGAAATTCACAACTCCGAGCGGAACGCCGACGGCCCCGCCGGTGCCTCCGGAAACTCCGCCGAGCCCGCCGGCGACAGTGGCAGCGATCTGCGCCCGCTGGGCCGCACTGAGCGACGGGATATTGGCCAGCGCGGCGCCGAGATATGCGCCGAGCGTTGCGGCGTCGAGGAACACGTTCGGCGTCTCGAGAATGAGCGGCCCGACGAAGTTTTTCCTGTTCTCCCGCCAGACGTCAGCGGAGAACTGGAAGCGTCCGCCAAGGATTCCCTTGTATCCCACTTCGAAGGTGTTGTTCGTCGTTGGGCTTATCGGATCGACATCCCTGAGCGCCGCCGGATCCACATCGCTGAACGTGCCGTTGGCTGTATTGAGCAGGCGCAACTTTGTCCCGACCTGCGCGGAGGTTGGCCGCAGTGTGCCGAGGAAGCCGACAATCGCGGCCGCCTGCCCGGCAGCCTGGGGCTGGGGCAGCCCGGCAGCGACGAATGCAGCTGTGAGACCCGCCGTGAGGTTCGCGCCGGCAGCAGCGATCGCCACGGGGTAGAGCGGCGCTGCGTCAGCAGGGACGAAGTTTGCCGGGTTTCCGCCAAAGGCCTGGGGGACCCGCATGCAGAGCTGTGATACCCCTCCGGCGCAGTCGCGGCCGAACCTCAGTCCGTTCGTGCTCGGTACCCCGAGTGCGCGGACGCCATAAAGCTGGGTTCCCGTGGGCGGAACACGACCAGCGAGAAGGTCGAGGAAGAGGTTGTTCGTGCTTGGCGTGGAGAACGCGCGGTTATAGGTGAAGCGGATGTTCTGGTTTTCAGCGGGCTTGAAGACCAGCGCGAGACGCGGCGAGAAAACCGGATCCTCGAGCCGGCTGTGCTTGTCAACCCTGGCCGCGGCCGTGAACTCGAACTGAGGGTTGAACCGGGTGACGGAGTGAAGGTATCCGCCTACCTCATTGATGTCGTCGTCAATTTCGTTCCGGCCGTTGATCGTGCTGTCAGTCCTCGGCGTGGTCTTCACATAATCGAAACCGTACAGAAAGCTCTGCCGCGTCCCGATGTCGGTGCCGTGCTGGACCTGAGCGACGATCTGGTTCGACTTGTCGACAATCGGCTGGAGCGTGCGAAGCAGGAAAGTCTCGCCCGCGTCACTCGTGTTCACGAAGGCCTGCGCGAACAGCCGGTTCACGCGGCCGCGGAGCTGGAATGTCTGATACGTCCAGTCCTTCACCTGCGCCGGACCGAGCCCGGTGGGCTCCACGGCACTTCCCGCCTTCGAGTAGCCGTACGTGCCGATTATCTCGCTCGCAGTGGTCGGACGATAGTCGAGTCGGACTTCCCCGCCCATGCGGTCGATGTCGAACTCACGATCCGCCTTCTCGAGCGGATCACGCTCCAGTGGACGCCACTCGTTGCCGCGGAAATAATCGAACGACGCCTTGTACCCGAACTTGTCCGTTGGGGCACCTGCCGTGCGCACCGCCCCACGCAGGAGGCTCCTTTCCCCCGCATCGAGCGTCACGGTCGTTCCCTGCGAGGCGAACGGAGACTTCGTTATTACGTGCATCACGCCGCCGGCTGTGTTCGGTCCATAGAGAGCCGCGCCGGGACCAAGCACTACCTCGATTCGTTCGATATCCTCGTTGGTGGTCGGCGAGAGATACGGAATGTTGACTCGCAGGGACGGAACGAACGCGAACCTGTTGTCGGTGAGCGTGAGGAGCGAGCCGGAGAAGATGTTGTTGAATCCTCTTGTGACGATGTTGGACTGCATCAGCCCCCCGCGCGCCACGTCCACGCCGGGCAGCGCCGCGACGTGATCGGCTACAGTGATGCTTGGCCGCTCATTGATTTCAACAGCGTTGACGACTGAGACAGAGGCGGGCGCGTCGATCACCTTTTCCGGAGCGCGCGAGGCAGTGGTCACAATCTGGTCGAGAACCGAGGCCACCTGTTCAAGCGTGAGGTTTGCCGTCGCGACAAATCCCGTCGAGACCGAGACGCTCGGGGCGGACGCCACACGATACCCGAGCAGCCGGGCGGTCACCGTGTAGGTGCCAGCCGCGATGTCGGGCATCCGGTAGTCACCATTCTGATCCGAAAGCGCAGACGCCACAGTGCGCGCACCTGTGGTGGCGCGCACCTGCGCGCCTGACACCGGAGTGCCTGTAACGCCTGTGACCTTACCCGCGATAGTACCAGTCTGAGCAGATGCGGGCGACGCGAACGCCATCATGGCAAGCGTCATCGACACGAGTACCCGGCTTCCGGACATAACACCTCTGGTTCTTGTTTGTTGTCAGCGATGCCCACCTAGGGCGATAATTCTTCCCCTTCGGCGCGGCTTCGCCATAGCTAAGTTGCGTCCAACCGGGAGTCAAGTGTTTTTCCCTTGGCCATCCTGGCTTGCTGCCGGCAGCGAGGGGCGCGATTTTGCGCGATGCGGAGACACCAGCCATGACGACTCGCGAGCGCCTGATTTCCCTCGACGTTTTCCGCGGCATGACCGTCGCCGGAATGCTCCTCGTGAACAATCCCGGGACATGGAGCGCGATCTATCCGCCGCTCGCTCACGCCCGGTGGCACGGGTGGACGCCAACAGATCTGGTCTTCCCGTTCTTTCTCTTCATCGTCGGGATCACAACACACCTCTCGCTCTCCGCCCGGCGAGCCCGCGGCGACAGCGATGCGGTCCTGGTCCGCCAGATTCTCAGGCGCGGGTCGATCATTTTCCTGCTGGGACTGCTCATGGCGTGGTTCCCGTTCTATCAATGGGGCAACGTCCCGGGGATGCCCGATGCCTCGCTCTGGGACCGCATTCTCTATCGCGCAGACCACCTTCGAATACTCGGCGTACTCCAACGCATCGGGATCGTCTACGTACTCGCCGGGCTGCTCACGCTGAGGACATCTCTCGAGCAGCAGGTCGTGCTGGTCGCGGTACTACTATATGGATACTGGTTCGCGATGACGCTCATCCCGATACCGGGCAAGGACATCGGTGCCCTGCTCCTGTCCGTGCCATCCGAGACAGTCGCCGCTTACGTTGACCGCGCGATTCTTGGAACAAAGCACATCTGGAGCGGAAGCGTCACTTACGATCCGGAAGGGATCCTCTCGACATTCCCCGCGGTCGGTACCGCAATTCTCGGCGTGATGGCCGGCAGGTGGATCGGCCAGCCGAAGCCGCTCGTCGAGCGCATCGCCGGCATGGCGGCCGTCGGATGCCTCGCAATGGTGGCGGGGCTGATGTGGAACTGGTCGTTCCCCATCAACAAGAACATCTGGACGAGCTCGTATGTCGTCTTCACCGCGGGGATGGCGTGCGCGTCGATCGCCACCATCATGTGGATCATCGAGCACAACAACGTGAAGTGGTGGACGAAGCCGTTCGTGATCTACGGGGTCAACCCGATAGTCGCGTTCGTCGGGTCAGGAGTGCTCGCGCGAATCATCTACACGCTGTGGAAGGTCGACTATGACGGAACGCCGACGTCCGTACAGGCAGTCATGTATCGCGAGCTGTTCGCCCCGATGTTCGAGGATCCCAGGACCGCTTCGTTCGCGATGGCGTTCGCAACGGTCCTCTTCTGGTACGGCATTCTCGCCATCCTCTACCGGAAGAAAATCTTCCTCAAAGTCTGACGAGCGCGCGGGCCCGCCGCCGCCGGATAAGGCGGCGGCAGGCCGGCTTGTATCACTTACCTGTTCAACTGCTTAAGTACCTCGCCGAGGGCCTGAATCTCGCGCCCGTAGACGGCCCAGTCGCCTGCTCGCTGGGCAGTCATAGCCGTCTCGTAGTGCCGCCGCGCCCGTGAGAGCAGCGACTGGCTTACCCCGGCCTCGGCTGGTGCAGCGGCCGGAGCCGCCCCCGAGGAGGGGATCGCTCCGCCGGCCGTGTCTGGCTCGGCGGGCTGAACCGAAGCCACCGGCACCTCGCCCCCGAAGATCGACTGGAGGCCGGCCTCGAGGGTTTCCCTCATAACAACGCGGTTCTGGTAGGCTACGACCACGCGCTTGAGTTCGGGAATTCTTCCGGCGTTAGCTCTCAGGTAGATCGGCTGGACGTAGATCAGCGCCTCCTCGATCGGAATGACGAGAAGCTCGCCGCGAATCACCTCTGACCCTGCCTGATCCCAGAGCGTGAGCTCGCGGGCGATCTCGGTATCCTGGTCGATCCTGGCTGAAATCTGGCGTGGGCCATAGACGAGGCTCTGTTTCGGGAAAGTGTAGACGCGGAGCTTGCCATAATTCTCCCCGTCGTTCCGGGCCACCATCCACGACGCGAGGTTGTCCTTCCCCCTCGGAGTGAACGGCGCCATGTAGATGAATTCGGCGCTTTCCTCATCGGGCAGGCGCATGACGATGTGCCGCATGAAGCGGCTGCCGGTGTCGCGCTGCTCGCTGACCGAAGGGGACTGCCACTGGTCCTCGCGGTGGTAGAACGTCTCGGGCGAGTCCATGTGATAGGTCGCGTAAAGCTGGGACTGAACGGTGAAGAGATCGGTCGGGTAGCGCATGTGAAGACGCATGTCCGCCGGCATCTCGCTACCCGGCTTGAGGAGACCCGGGAAAATCTTTCCGTATGTCCTGATGATCGGATCCGCGTCATCCATCACGTATGCGTTGATCGTTCCATCGTATGCGTCTATCACGACCTTCACGCTGTTGCGCATGTAGTTGGTTCCGTCCGACAGGCGCTGTGAGTACGGATACCGCGAGGTCGTCGTGTATGCGTCGAGCATCCACTTCAGGTGGCCGTTCTCGGCGATGACTATGTACGGATCCTGGTCGAACAGCAGGAACGGCAGCGCCATCCTCGCCCGGCTCCTGACCTCCCTGTTGTACAGCACCTTGCTCTGGGTCATGATGTCCTGCGACAGCAGGATGTTCAACGCGCCGAAGCGCAGGGCGAACATTGCGCGCCTGATCACTGATCCCATCCGCACGCCAGCCTCGCCCGAGTACCTGGTCCTGACATCCGTCTCACCCGATGGATAGTCGAACTCCGGCGATCTCGTGTTGACGAACACATGGTCGCTTGTCATCTCGCCGAAATAGAGCTGCGGCCGCGTCACGTTCACCGAGACGCTCGAGACAGGCGGAAGATCCTTTATGAAGAGAACCGGAAGGCCCTCAATCGTCACTTCGTTGACCGGGCTCAGGGTGAGCCCCATTCCGTGCGTGTACATGAGGTGCTGGTTGATGAAGCTGCGCGTTGGAAGCGACTGCGAGTTGAGCTCGCGCGGCGAGAGCATGACCTGCCTGTACCGCCCGTCGATCATGTACCTGTCGTCATCGACAGAGATGAAATCGTAGTAGGTCCTTATCTCCTGGAGCTGGCTGAAAGTCTGGAGAAGCGGGTCCTTGTCCCAGAGCCTGACATTTTCGACTGTCGGGCCGTTTGCCCGGATGTCGGCAAGCGTGAGCCGCGCATCGCCGTCCAGGGCGAGTGTCTCGACGCTGTCGAGCCCCCAGGCCGTGCGCGTGGCGTCGATGTGGTTCTTCAGCTGCGGCGCTTCCCGCGTGAGCTCTGTCGGATCCACGATGAACCGCTGCATCGCGAACGGAAACAGCCCGCCGACAACGATCGTTACTGCCACGTACGCAATGAAGGAGAGGAACGCGAACCAGACGATCTTCCGCCGCAGCATTCCGTAGATAACGAGCACTGCGCCGATGAGCGCTACAGCAGCAGTTATGTGAAGCGCAGGAAGCGTGGCGTTCAGGTCGGTGTAGCTGGCGCCGAGGAGCGGACCGGTGACCGAATACAGGAGCTCCGGGATCTTCACGAGCCAGATCTGCACCGCTGTCAGGATGAGGAACGCAACGAGAAGTCCCGCAATGTGCTTGTCCGCGGGCGGCTCGAGGCCGATCCGCTGGGGCGGCAGAGTAATCCGGCCGCGCAACATGTGAATTACGAACGATACGATGAGCGTGATTATCACCAGGCCACGCAGCATCCCGAGCAGCGTCGCAAGCGCGGGCAGCACGAATACGTAGAAGCCGATATCGCGACCGAAAACCGGATCGGCGGCGCCGAACGACGAGCGGTTCATCAGCTGAAGCACATCCATCCAGTGACCTGATGCCGTTATCCCGAACAGAAGGGCGATCAGGATTCCGAGCGGTCGCACGACCTTCGACAGCGAAAGAGATATGTCGACCGGAGGGAGCTCGGGACTCACCCGCCAGAGCACGGGCGACTTTGACAATCCCCGGGCAGCGTGACCGACATTGAGGGTCACGAAGAAGTAGGCAGCGAGAGTCGCAATGGCGAAGAGCAGCCACTTGGTGGTGATCTCAGTCGTGAAGACGGCCTGGTAGCCGACTTCCTGGAACCAGAGATAGTCGGTTACGTACCTCACCACGGTCGGGATGAAGCCGAGGAAAAGGAATACGATTCCGACGATCCAGATCGGGCGGAGCATGCGCATGCTTGTCGTCCTGTTTGTTGGTTCGCGTGGGAGAGCCCCTAAAGTAAGCCCTTTCGCACGGTTTCGTCCGCCGTGACGCGCCGCGTTATACTCCATCGATGATTGAATCAGGCAATTCGCGGTTGCTAATGCAGGCCGCCTGCATCCCTGTTTTCCTCCTCGTTGCAGGCTGCCAGGTTGCAACCGGTGTTGCTCCTTCAGGCACCTCTCCGGCGATAACCTCCGCGGATACGCGGGGCCGGATGTTCATCGTCGCCGACGACTCGATGTAGGGGCGGCGCGCGGGAGCGATCGGCAACCACATGATGACATCGTACCTCGAGCGCGAAGTCACCCGGCTCGGTCTCGAGCCGGCCGGCGAGGACGGCACCTTCTTCCAGGTCGTGCCGATGGTCACCCGCTCGGTCGACTCCGCCCGCACCAGCATGGCGGTTGGCGGCCGCACGCTTCGCCTTTTCGCTGACTTCGCACCGCTCCGCCCGAACATGACTGAGCGGTACGGAGCTTCACTGGCACCGGGGGTTTACGAAACTGTATACGGGGGGCGCGCGGGCGACACAACCGTCGTGATCCCGGCGAGCGCGGTCGCCGGCAAGATCGTCGTGCTCCACGCGCCGGTCGACTCGATTGGAAGACAGAGCGGAGCGTGGGGTACTCCGGGAGCGCTCTCGGTCAGTCGCTTTCCCACTGCGGCTGGCATCGCCATAGTCGCCCTCGAGCTTGTCACTCCAGTGTCGGCAGCAGGTCTTCGCGGAACAAGCACGGCGATATCGGAAAGACCGGGCGTCGAGCCGCGTCCGATGGCTTTTCTCATCACTGCCGCAGTCGCCGCGGAGATACTGGCCGGCTCCCCCTCCTTGCGACCTGGAGCAGCAGGACTTCCGATCAGTGCCGGCGCCCGATTCGTTGACCGGCCTGTCCAGAGTCCCGCCCGCAACGTCATTGCGGTGCTGCGCGGGTCAGATCCTCAGATGCAGGACGAGTACGTACTCATCGGTGCCCATAGCGATCATGTAGGTATTTCCGCAACGCCGGTCGACCACGATTCGCTTCGCTCCTACAATCGCGTAATGCGCCCGGAAGGAGCCCAGCGGCGCGGCGCGCAGCCGACGACTCCCACGCCGGCCCAATGGTCGCGGATCCGCGCGTCACTCGACAGCCTCCGGCAGCTTCGCCCGCCCCGCCCCGACTCGATAAACAACGGAGCAGACGACGACGGCTCGGGCTCAGTCGCGCTCCTCGAGATCGCCGAATCACTCGCTGCCGGGCGCCCTCCGGGAAGGTCCATCATCTTCATCTGGCACACTGCCGAAGAAAACGGCCTCCTCGGCTCGGCATACTTCACGGCGTTCCCGACTATCCGACGCGAATCGATAGTCGCCGCCCTGAACATGGATATGGTCGGCCGGGGCAGCGCGCAGGATATTCCGGGCGGCGGTCCGCGCTACCTCCAGGTGATCGGATCGCGCCGTCTTGCTTCGACCCTCGGCAACGTCCTCGACTCCGTAAACTCGGTGCGCCGGGAGTCGTTCGACATCGACTACTCGTGGGACGAGCCAGGACATCCGATGTCGCGCTACTGCAGGAGCGATCACTACATGTACGCACGACGCGGAATCCCGATCGCGTACTTCTCCCGCGGCTACCATCCCGACTATCACCTCGTCACGGACGAGCCGCAGTACATCAACTACGACGGCCTCGCGCGGGTGGCGAGATTTATCAGGGACGTCGCGGTCGCGCTGGCAGACAGGAACGACCGCCCTGCAGTCGACAAGCCAGTGCCGAACCCGCTGCTGCCCTGCCGACAGTGATCCGAGGTACCGGATCGTTATGATTGCTGCCTGACATTTGCTACCCGCTCATGCCGCCTGCTCCCTGCTTCCAGCCCGGCGCAGCTGGACGCAGAGAATCACTTGCTGGCGGTTCGGGACTTGGAGTTCGCTGACGCCCTGTCGCCACGCCAGAAGTGCGTTGCGCGCTTTACCTGACTTGCAGGCAGCAGGCAGCGAAAACAATTCAGTACCTGGAGCGCTGCTTTTCACTTGTTCCCGGTAATCCAGTAAGAACCTCTTTTAATCCCGGGATCTTATGGCCGCCGCAATACCGACACCGAGCGCGGCGATCCCCAGCAGCGTCGCAACGGGGTGCAACGCCGTCTTCGTGTACATGCTCCAGCTCCTGACCCTCCCCGGATAGTCTCCACGAACTCTCAGGTCGCCCGACACAGGCGCGAAGAGGGCACCGGCGCGGTGACCGGGCCGCCCGGACTGCTGCGCGTCGAACGCGCTCAGCTTCATTCTTTCGGCGATCGCGGGCGCGACCTTCTCGATGCTCGTGTACATCTTCGCCGATCCCCCGACCCGCAGGTTGCGTCGCGCATGCTCGGCGCATGACAGAATCGCGTCAGCCACCATTTCGGGAGCGTAGACCGGCGCCTGGTGCTTCGGCTCAGTATCGAGATAGTTGCGCGCGTGCGCAGGGTAAGGCGTATCGATCGCCGCAGGCTGAATCAGCGTGACGACGACCGGGGCGTTCTTCCGGTCGAGCTCGATGCGGAGCGAGTCGGTGAATCCCTTCACCGCGTGCTTGCTCGCGGAGTAGTGGCCCTGAAGCGGATAGCCGGTTTCGGAAAGCACGCTGCCGACGTTGATGAGCGTGCCGCCGAAGACTGACAGGTGCTCGACCGCGACGAGACTCCCGTTCACGACTCCCCAGTAGTTGGTCTCGAACAGGCGGCGCGCATCCTGGAGATCGACTTCACTGATCTCGCCGTAGATGGAGACACCAGCGTTGTTTATCCAGGTGTCGATTCTCCTGAATGCGGTGATCGCAGTATCGGCGAGCGATTCCATCGCGGACCTGTCGGCGACATCGCCCACGTGCATTACCGCTTCACCGCCGTCCTCGCGTATCTCGTTGACTGCTCGCGAGAGATCGACCGGATCCCGCGAATTGAGAACAACCCGCGCTCCGCGCGATGCCGCCTCCTTCGCCGTCGCGAGGCCGATTCCGCTCGACGCGCCGGTTATGACGATTACCTGATCCTTCACCTGCTTTGCCTTCAGCGCCATGACTCCCCCGGTTGAACTTCGTCGACAGACGAGCGGGAGTCTTTACGCATTCTCCGCGCCGGGGCCCGGCTTTCTCGCGAGGATCATCAGGAATTCGGGCTGCCTCATCAATCGTTCCCCCGAAACGGGCTCTGCAGCCTTGAATTCACGGGTCGGCATCGGCTCCGCCACTGTGTCTATGGCGAGTGACGCATCGCGAAGCGACGAAAATATCTCCGTAAGGGATCGCCGGTAGAACTGAACTTCCCCGACCCGGTCCCAGTGATCTGTCACGTGCTCGGTGCGAAAATAGTCACTGGTTGAAAAATGGGCGGCGTCGGCAGATGGATGGTGCGTCGAGAGGAGCAGCCATCCCCCCGGCCGGAGCACGCGGCGGATTTCCCGGAGTGCCGGGCGCCAGTCCTCGAGATAGTGGAGAACGAGGGCGCTCAACGCCCCCGCGAAGCGGCCGTCGTCGAACGGGAGCCCCTCGGCGAGATCGGCTACCTGGACGCTGAAGCGATTGCGGGTCGCGCCGGCATTGCGATCGAGTCGCTCCCGAGCATGCGCGACCATCGCAGGACTCGCGTCGATCGCATCAACCCGCGCCCCGCTCTCAACCATTCGTTCCGCGTACCATCCTGAACCGCATCCCGCGTCGAGGATGATTTCTCCCCGGACGTCGGGAAGTAGTGACAGCATGGCCGGCCGCTCATAGAGCGCGTTATAAGGCGCCGAATCCACCTTTGAGGCATATTCGGCAGCGATGGAGTCGTAACTGAAGAGCTTCTTGCCGGATTTCATCGGTCCGTCAAGCTAACAAATGCAGCCACGGCACGGAGCATGAAGGCCTTTGCCGCGGCGCGCCTCCGGTTCGCTGAGGCCGACTGGAAAACGAGAGAAAATGCCCGACACACCACTTGAAGGAGAAGCAGTCGATGCCGGCACGGCCCGCCGGCCGCCGTCAATTCGCGCGTCGCTCGTAATCGCGGTCACCGGGGCGGTGATCGCAATAGGAGCGACGCTCATGGTATTGCAGGGCGATCGCGGCCGTGGTTACGAGGCCCTGCTCGCCGCGGTCGGCCTCGCGGCATTTGGTGTCACCGCGTACGGGCTGATGCAATCAGTGCTTGCGGTGATCGACACTGCCGGGGATCGGAGGCGGCAGGACCGCGACGTCACCGAGCGCAGAACGGGTGATCGCGCGAGGCCCCCAAAGGAATAGACGGCCCGCGATCAGCGGACGAACGGGAGCAGAAGCTTGTGATGGAGGTTGCGGTCAAGCTAATATCACAAACATGCTCTCAGTCTCAACCTATCGGAACATTTCAAGGCTCGAAAGCGTATAAGCATATGAGGGACCGGAGGTTACACCTGCCTCGGAGCCCCCGCTGCCCGGCGCTGCCGGTCCGTGCTTCTATCACCCATTTCCACGGGAGGCGCGACATGAAATCGACTCTGCTCGCAGTCGCCGGCATCGCCGCGCTTCTCGCCGTGCCATCCGTTGCCGATGCCGCGGGGAAATTGACGGGATCCGTTTCCTCGATGCGCGGCCAGCACGCCGTAGCCGTGAAAGGCGACCTCGAGTTCATCGCCGATGCAGCTCAGGTTCAGCAGATGGTCAACCGGGGCGGCCTCGAGCGGATCGAGTCGAATGAGCACTTCTCCCTTCATCAGGTGTCGTACCCGTTCGGCGTGCCCGAGGTGAAGCTTTTCATAGAGCGCCTCGGCCAACAGTACTATGAGGCGAATGGAGCACCGCTGGTCGTCACCAGCCTGACGAGACCTGCCTCGCAGCAGCCGCGGAATGCCCACCAGCTTTCGGTGCATCCTGCCGGCATGGCCGTTGATTTTCGCGTGCCGCAGGACGCGAAGGCGCGGCAGTGGCTCGAGAGCGTGCTTCTCCAGCTGGAGAACAGGGGAGTGCTCGATGTCACGCGCGAGAGATTCCCGCCGCATTATCACGTTGCCGTATTCCCTGCGCAGTACAGGGCCTACGTTGACAGGATTGGCGCTCTTGAACCTGCCGATCCGGTGCCGGCTCGGGGACTCGAGCTGTCTGCCGCCGCTGCGCCCCTCGCGGTTACGAAATCACAGGCGGCGGTTGAGCTTCCCCCGCCGGAGTCCGCGGCAGTTCCCGGCGCCGCACTCCTGATGATCGGCATGAGTGGTGTCGCGTTCACGACGCTTCTCGCCAGGCGCCGCATCCTGATCTAGCCCCGCCGGCGGTCTCACGCGCTATTGCGGGAACACTGTTCGCCCCTCACTATGCTAGCGCCGTCGTATCTCCGGGCGGGCAGCCCAGTGATCCACTTGTGGCGAGGTTTCTCGGTTTGACGTCCGGCATGAACCCGAATTCCCGGGAGACTCCGCCTCCCACTGTAATCGCGGACAGATACACTGTCGAGCGTGAACTCGGCCGCGGGGGCATGGCCACGGTCTACCTCTGCACCGACTCCGTGACTCACGACAAGGTCGCGGTGAAGGTCCTTCGTGAGGAGCTTGGCAGCGCCGTCATCGTCGAGAGATTTCTTCGCGAGATCGCTTTCGCGTCTGAACTCGATCATCCGCGCATCCCGAAGGTTCTCGATTCGGGGGTGATTGGCAGCCTTCCCTTCTATGTCATGACGTATGTGGAGGGGGAATCCCTCCGCGAGCGGCTCGACAGGGCGAAGCAGCTTCCCGTAGAGGAAGCGGTGCGCATAACGACGGCCGTCATCGAGCCGATGACCTATGCGCACCGGCTCGGAATCGTTCACCGCGACATCAAGCCGGGCAACATTCTCGTCGGAGAAGACTCGGTTTACGTTCTCGACTTCGGGATCGCCCGGGCGATCATCGCCTCGGCGGAAGATCGCCTGACGTCGACCGGCGTCGCGATCGGCACTCCTGCATACATGAGCCCCGAACAGGCTCTCGCCGACGGAGACCTCGACGCAAGAAGCGACATCTACTCGCTGGCGTGTGTTACGTACGAGATGATCGCGGGCATTCCGCCCTTCGTCGGTGCGACTCCGCAGGCAGTGATGGCGCGCAGGTTTGCATCCCCTCCCCCTCCCCTCCGCGAAACACGGGAGGGCGTGTCCCCGCAGGTTGAACACGCTGTGCTCAAGGCGCTTTGCAAGGCTCCGGCGGACAGGTGGCAGACAGCGAGGCAATTCGCTGACGCACTCTCCGACACGCGTGATTCACCCAGCGCAATGCGGCAGGGAATCCGGCTCTCCGGGCGCCGCGCGAAATATGCCGCTGGTCTCGGCGCGACAATCGTGATAATGCTTGGATCGGTGGGTGCCTACTCGTGGCTGGCGTCGAATCGGGACCACGTTGCGCGCAGCAGCAGCTACATCGAGGCCTGGGACTTTCCAGCAGCGATAGCAGAGCTGAGGAAGGGTGTGGATCGCAACTCCGACGACGCAGCAGCGCAGCTCTGGCTCGCGCAGATGCTGATGATTGAGGGAGCGCCCGCACCCGAATGGCGGCCGTTCGCACTCCACGCCGTGGATGGGGCGGAGCGCCTCGACGAGGTTGATAGGCGCCGGGCTGCAGCGCTCGCCGAACTCGCGGGCGACAATTCGCCTGATCCGTGCGCGTCGTTCGCCGAGGTGGCCGACTCACCGGGGCCCGGCGCAGCCGGTAATCTCGTCGCCACGCTCGCCCTGGCGGAATGCATGTCGCGCGACGAACGGGTGGTGGAAGACAGATCGAGCCCGTCCGGGTATCGTTTCAGGGCGAGCAACCACACGATCGCAGGCATTTACGAGGGACTGCTCGCGAGGAATCCGGGAGATGGCAGCGCCTACGGGTTTCTCATGCCCAGGCTCGAGGGTCTGCTCGTGACGAGCAAGAACAAGCTGCGCCGGGGGTCCGTCGCCGGATTGTCTGACCGCATGTTCGTCGGCTGGCCGGGAATCGATGGAGACACGCTGGCATACGTGCCATTCCCGATCGGCGGAGCGGAGCCCGTCAGGCAGGACGCAGCAAACCTTGCTGCAGCGGTCGAGCGCAACCTGCGAAAGCTGCTCGAGCTCGCGACTGACTGGACCCGCACCGATTCGGGCAATCCGGCGGCGCACGAGACGCTCGCAAGGATGCTCGAGGCGTCGGGCAAGCTCGACGGTGCTTCGCCTTCGGCGATCGAGCAGATCAGGATCGCGCGGCTTTCTGCGGCGCGAGATGGCCGCAACTCGCCGGAGGATGTTGTTCGCGACCTTGGACTCGCGAGCACGAATGTCAGGCTCCTGCTCAAGCTTCACCGGTTTGACAGCGCGGGCTCGGTGGCTGATTCGGCGCTTGCGCTGACGCCGCCCTCTTCCCTGCCGGACTCGATCCAGGGGTTGATTATGGGCCTCGCCGCAGTGACGGGACGGGTTCAGAGAGTGGTGGAGATCGAAAACAGGCACATCACCGAGAATCAGGTGCATCTCAGCAACGGTTCTGTTCGCGCGATTCCCGCTGAGATAGGCGCGGATGCAAACCGGCTGAAGATATTCTCATTCTTTGGCGGGCCTGCCGACAGCATACGGGTGATAGCCGACCGTATCTCGAGGCGGGTGACGAGCCTCGTGCCCGCGAGCCAGGTGATGGAGATTCGCTCGGCAATAATGGGAGTTTCGCTGGCGACCGCGGCGACGTTCATAGGCCCAGGGCCTGCGGCAGAACTCGGGCCGACCGGGCATCCGTTCAGTCGCGCACTTCAGGCACTCGCGCGGAACGACATCCGCGCAGCGCGAGGATTCTCAGACTCCCTGACAGCGCTCCACGCCGAGCGCGCCCCCGGGGAGATCACTATGGACGTCGTGTTGAATCGCGCGTGGCTGAGAGCTGCGGTCGGTGATACCACGGGCGCAATTGTGGTGATAGACAACGCCCTCAACGGTCTGTCGCGCGCATCGCCAAACCTTTTGCACCATTATACTCTGCCGTCGTCGCTCGTCAGGGTGATGCTCTTCAGGTCGGAGCTTGCCGCAGCCCGTGGCGACCAGGCGACCGCCACGAAGTGGGCGAGTGCTGCAGATTATTTGTGGGGCCGCGGCGATCCGGAGATCGTCTCGAGGTTGAACGCCGCGGGTACGCGCAGGTAAACCTTTCTTATGCGGGGGGTCGGAAATGACCGGGACTGCTCGGTGGGGAGGCACGGCCCTGAAGGGTCTTGCCGCATTGACGTTTTTGATTCTTACCGCGTCGGCATGCCGCCCCGCCGCGGAGCCACCGCCGCCACCTCCACCTCCACCGCCACCGCCGCCACTCGTTGGTGGACCTGGGAAACCCGACAAAGGCATGCAGGGGATTCCGGGCGTCGACCGAACGGCGACGCGCAACTATCTGCTCTCACTCGGATGGGGCGACAACCTCCCCGACTCGCAGGTCGTCGAAGCTCAGCTGACGTGGGGCAACAACTCGGGACTCGTGAGAATCGTTCCCGCGGCCAGCTCCAACGAAGTGAGCTGGCAGTCAGTGCTCAGCGGCGGACCGGGGCATTTCGTGGCGAAGGTCTACAACCTCGAAAACAAGCCGCTTGGCCCGTTCGGGCTCGGACCCCTCGAGGACGGCTATCTGTGGATAGGCGAGATCGCAACTAATCGGCGCGGCATCGCGATCTACACGATAAAAAATAACGGCGTGGCGGTTCGCGTGCCGGTCAACCTGAGCCTGACCGGGTATTGCCAGGAGCCTCACACAGGGCCGGCTGTCAGGCTGCAGGAGCCGCGGTGCCCGCCCCTCGGCGACGCCCCTCAGCAGACCGGCGCGGCGAACGGTCCAACGCTTTTCCTCGCGTCAGCAACGTCACCGGTGTTCGCTGCTGCTCAGGGCGGGCGGGGACTCTGGATCGCCTGCGGGGGTGGATGCTGTGAGGTGGGCGGAATTCAGGTCATGTAACCGGGAGCCGGGTGGCTTGTGCCACCCGGCATCTCGCAACTCAGCTCTTGTGGTCTTCCCCGGTCATCGGGTCGATCATCCCTTTCACCTCCGTTATTCCGTTGGCGGGAAACTCGCCACGGATCGCGTGCTCGCGAAGTGTCTGCTCGTCAGGCGCGATATAGACGCACATGATCTGGTCGTCGCTGATGAAGCTGTGAACCCACTGGATGTCGTGTCCCTCGTGATTCAGCCCGCTTATCACGCCGTTCGATTTCTTTGAGATCCCGTTGAGCTGCTCTGGAGTGAGCTTCTCGGCACCCGGGATTTCGCGCCGGATAAGAAACTTCGGCATTAATCCGCCCCCTGTTGTGAGATAACTGCGTGAAACTTGTCGTGAAGCGCGCCTGCGCGGTAGCTGCCCCGACCGTAATTGGTGCAATACGCCATTCCGCGTTTGCCCGCGCAGTGCAATCTTATGGGGATGCATTCCGTCGCTCCCGCCAGCCGGGGAGGAAATTCTGGCTGACCTGATCGCCACCCTTCGCGGTGCCCTCGGCGAATCATACACGTTCGACCGGGAGCTCCACGGCGGCGGCATGAGCCGTGTGTTTGTCGCGCACGACCGGTCGCTTGGACGGATGGTCGCGATAAAGGTGCTCCCCCCGGAAGTTGCGGCGGAGCTCAAGACTGAGCGGTTCCGGCTCGAGATCCAGCTCGCGGCGAAGTTGCAACACCCGCACATCGTTCCCCTCCTGTTCGCGGGAGACGCCGGCGGGCTCCTCTACTTCACGATGCCGTTCATCGACGGGGAGTCGCTGCGCACGAAAATAGCGAGGGATGGAGCGCTCCCGCTGAACGACGCAGTCAGGACGCTGCGGCAGATCGCGTCCGCGCTCGCCTACGCGCACAGGCAGGGGGTGGTGCATCGGGACATCAAGCCCGACAACGTCCTGCTTGCGGGAGAATTCGCCCTCGTCGCCGACTTTGGCGTCGCGAAGGCGCTCACTGAATCAGCTACCTCCGACGGCGGGCAGAACTTGACGAGCGGCGGCATGGCGATCGGCACTCCCGCGTACATGGCACCCGAGCAGGCGCTCGCGGATCCGACGATCGACCACCGCGCGGACATCTACGCGTTTGGCATCGTCGCCTACGAGGTGCTTACCGGCGCGCCGCCATTCAAGTCGAAAACCCCGCAGGCGACTCTGGCGGCGCACATTACGCAGGCGCCGGAACCTGTCCGCGAGAAGCGGGAGGAGATCCCACCGGTACTGGCATCGATAGTCATGCAGTGCCTCGAGAAGATGCCGGAGGACAGGCCGCAGTCAGCGACCCAGCTCCTTCACCTTTTCGACTCGCTTGCCACGGGCAACATCTCCGGGGCCAGGGCGCCCACCGTGGCAGTTCCCGCGCGGAAGCGCACCCCGCGGCAGCGAGGAATGATCGCCGGGGCTGCCACCGTAGCACTGCTCGCTGCCGGCTGGTATGCGTTGTCTGCGCGCACGCCGAGCGCCAGCGCATCGATGGCAAACCTCACATCCGTGGCGGTGCTTCCGCTGGAGAACGTGGGGGGCAACCAGGACGACGAGTACTTCAGCGACGGTCTCACTGACGAGCTTGCCGGTGCTCTTACGCGCTTGCCCGGACTCCGCGTTGCATCGCGCACGTCCGTGTACTCGTTCAAGGGCAGCCAGGCGAGTTTGGCCGAGATTGGCAGGAAGCTGAACGTTCAGGCGGTGATCGAGGGAAGCGTAAGGCGTTCCGGCAATCGCCTCCGCGTCAACGCCCAGCTCGTGAGCGTCGCCGATGGCTTCACTCTCTGGTCGGAGTCGTACGATCGTGACCCTAAAGACGTGTTCGATGTGCAGGACGAAATTGCCCGGGCGATAGCCACTGGCGTGAGGCCGCGGCTCGGAAGGCAGGTAGCGAGCCTGTCCTCGGAGTCAAGGGGCACGAACAATCTCGATGCCTGGCACAGTTATCAGCGTGGCCGGCATCACCTCAACGCGCGCGGCGCGGAAAATCTGCGGCTTGCCGCTTCGTACTTTGAGTCTGCGATAGCCACGGACCCCGCGTTCGCGAGGGCGCACGCGGGACGCGCCAGCACGTACGCGCTGCTTCCCGAGTACACCGATACGCCCCCCCCGAATTCGTCTCAGGTTGCGATCGCGTCTGCAAACCGCGCACTGGAGCTCGATCCGCTCCTCGCCGATGCGTATCTGGCGATGGGGCTGGCCGGCGTGCACGAATGGAGGTTCCGCGAGGCGGAAGCAGCGTACCGCAAGGCCCTCGAGGTCGACCCGCGACACCCTACGGCACATCAGTGGTATGGTGAGCTTCTTTATCATACGGGCCGGACCGACTCGAGTATCGCACATATCCGCCGGTCAGGTGAGCTGGACCCGCTCGCGCCAATCCATCCGGCCGCCCTCGGCTACTCCCTCTACGCCAACGGGCAATACGAGGATGCGCTGCGCGAGCTCCGGAAGGGGATTGAGCTGGCGCCGACGCTCGGGCTCATCCACGCGATGGTCGGGAATGTCTACATCATCACCGGGCAGTATTCCCAGGCCGTGAGGTCACTCGAGGAGGCGGCGCGGCTCGAGCCGGAGCTTGCTGTCCGCCAGGGCTATCTGGCGCATGCTCTGGCGAAAAGCGGGAACGAGGCGAGGGCACGCGCAATCATCGGGCGGCTTACAACGCCAGCTGGCGGAAAGGTGCCTCAGGTTGCGATGGCCATCGCCTACCTCGGGCTCGGCGAGCAGGAGACTGCTCTTTCGGCGCTTGAGCAGGCTGCCGCGGAGCGGGA